>JAFUPU010000041.1 GCA_017472635.1 Bacteroidaceae bacterium | reverse complement strand
TGTTGCCAAAGAGTTTGAACCGGAGATTAGAGCATACTATGACAGGATGATACAGAAAGGAAAGAAGAGACAGGTTGCCATCAATAATGTAAAAAACAAAATACTACATATACTGGTGGCCATGGTAAGGAAGAAGGAGAAATACAATCCAAGCAGTAACAAGAAAGAAAATGTAAAGGATTTTGCCTTGTGTGTTAATTTTTAGTTAAACAGCAAAAATCGTTTGGATTTTAGCATAGAATACGTGGGAGCTTATTCCTCCGCGCCTATCCATGGAACTCAGGCCTTCGCATTGCCCCCACTTCAAGGATAAGCAACGTCAGCCTGCCCACGCCGAGTAGTATTATATGTACAACTCTTCATTTCCCCGATTACAAGGAAACGAATCATTGGGCCATAATACACCCACGCAGACGCCTCAGTTGCATTACCTCTGTGAAGTGGTTTCAAAGTTGCGAAGTTTGAGTTACCACAGACAGTAACGTCCGAAAACGTCTTTTCCCTTGGCCAGCCCTACAAACGGCATTCTTGGCCTCAGAATTCCATCATTGTAACGACCCGCCATCACGTCTTTCATGCTGGTGGTCGGCTGCAAAGATACGAAGAATCGGCGAGATAACAAAGCGATTTTGGAAGATTAACGCAGTTTGACCTGAAAATAAAGGCATTACGAGGAAAATCGGGGAAGTTCAAAAAACGGGGTTACGCAAATTTGGAAGGTTCGCAGAAGTGGTTAAGTTGCCAAATCGTAACCCCGTAACCTCGCCGAAAGCGAGTTAAACTTTGTTAAGTCACTACGCAATTTTGGGTAAAATGCCACATCTCTCACTGCCCGTTTCAACTGCCTCATACTGCTATATTTTGCATAGCGATTAATTCCCTAAAAGGTATTACTTTTGCAGCCAGTTTTTAAAAAGGATTTAGAAGTATGAGTAGATCGACATTCAACATTCTCTTCTATGCCAACAAGAGCAAGGAGAAGAACGGAATTGTTCCCATCATGGGACGAGTGACAATCAACGGAACGCAGTCGCAGTTCAGTTGCAAGAAAAGCATCCCTCTGGAAATGTGGGACGTGAAGGGCAACTGTGCCAAGGGACGAAGCAAGGAGGCTTTGCAGATAAACCGCGACCTCGACAACATCAAGGCGCAGATCATCAAGCACTACCAGCGTCTTTCAGACCGTGAGGCATTCGTAACGGCAGAGATGGTGCGCAACGCCTATCAAGGTCTGGGCAGTGAGTATGAAACATTGCTGGGAGCCTTTGACAAGGATAATGAGAAATTCCTCCAGCGTGTAGGGAAAGACCGCACGATTGGGACCTACCACACGCTTGTCCGCGCCCGTAACCGCGTTGCATCGTTCATCAAGTCACGCTACAGACGCTCCGACATTGCCATGCAGGAACTGACACCTGACTTTATCAAGGACTTTTCCGTGTATCTCGCCAATGACCTCGACCTGCATCACGGCTCTATCTGGACTACGGTCATTTGGGTGAAGGGCGTCGTTATGAGGGCACATCAGAACGGACATATCCCCCGCAATCCATTTGCCCAGTTCCATCTGCCCCGTAACGTGAAGGAGCGCGAATATCTGACAGAGGATGAACTGAAACAAGTCATGACCCACAAGTTTGAGGATGCCGAACTTGCATTCATCCGTGACATCTTTGTCTTTGTTTCTTTCACTGCCCTTTCGTTCATTGACGTGAAGGTAATCGGCTTGCCGCTTCGCTCGTCGAAAAACTGACTACGGATATTTGAGCATCCCCGCCAAACGGGGAAGCGGCGGACTCCGAGCTTGCTCGCCTGAGCACCAACGGAGCGCAAGAAGCCAAAGGGGCAAAACGACCGCTGCCCGAACATCGTTTCTGTACGACATTCGGGCAGCGTTATGATGGTAATCTGAAAATCTTACTCCGGCTTCACCGGCGTAACTTCCGACGAGCCGTCCTGCGAATCATCCTGCGAATCATCCTCCGGCGTCACGTCCTCGCCCTTCTTCTTGCGGCGGCTCTGCGCAATCTGCAGTTCAATCTTGCGGATGTCCTCGTTGTAGTACTGCGCGGCTTGGCTGATGCCCTCCTCCGGCTGAATCTCCTGCACGGCGTTCAGATAGGTGATGAACTGGCGGTAGTGGGCATCCAGAGCCTCACGAGCGGCCTTCAGTTCGCCAACGATGATGGTCGACTGCTCCTCGCTGCGCTGCGACATCAGTTGCATAATCTCCGCCGTCAGCGTGGAAAGCCGACGATTCAGTTCCTTCAGCCCCATCTTCTCCAGAGCCATATCCAGAGGCACCGACTC
>JAFUPU010000040.1 GCA_017472635.1 Bacteroidaceae bacterium | reverse complement strand
TAATGCTGTTCTTGCCTCCCTGCACTCCTGAATCTCATCAAGGATAATGCAAGTCTTTCCTTTAATGAAACGACTGCCTGGTATCAAGGCTGATAAGTTAAGGATAATGGTATCGACATCTATATTGCCGGCAAATGCCGACTTTTTATCTGGTTCAAGAATGAAGTTCATATAAACCACACTCTCGTAATTCTCCTTTGCAAATTTTTGGACAATGTATGTCTTTCCGCATTGGCGGATACCTTTTATCACAAGTGGCTTCTTGGATCCTGAAGTTTTCCACTCAGCCAAAACTGACTCAATTTTTCTTTTCAGCATCGTATTGCATATTGGTTCGAGTGCAAAAATACACTTTTTCAAGCGAATAAACAAGACCTTGACGCACTTTTTCAAGCGAATAATTTGATATAACAACATTTTTCGGAACGAATGAGCGAAGTTTGATACACTTATTCACCATTCTTTTCAATGCCGTAAAGATACACCCTTTCCTCCGTTTTTCCAAAGAAACAGGGTGTTTTTTGTTTCGTTCGAAAGTGGAATATACTACGTTTTCTGCACAGCCTATTTGCCATGCGCATAGCCCCTTACTTTTTCAAGTATCGTTTTTCGCATTTCTTCCCAAGTGACAGATTCAAACATAAGAGGCATGAATTGTTCGTCAGCATCCTCGAAATAAGACATACTCATCAATGCCCTGAAAACGGAGTGTTCGGGATATTTCTCTTTATAAAACCCCAATATTTCCTCTATAGAATAATGTTTGAGTAAGAAATAAAGGTCTATAAAATCTTTTTTCGTCCCACGTCCTTCAATGGCATTCACTTTCATTGCCGCAATGTCTTTGGGAGAAGCAAGAGACAACCCATCAGTTTTCACAGCATCGTCAATCCACGGGTATTGATAATGTACCATGTCCACTTTCACTCCATCGAGACGATACAGCATGATGGACCGAGTCTCTTTGATGACTTCCAAAGTCCCATGCCTCCTGAGAACCTGTTTCACCTCTTCTGCATCGGCAGATATTGAGCCAAAGAAATCCAAATCAATAGAATTCCTATGTCCATACTGGAGAGCCAAAGCTGTACCGCCCACCAATCGCATCGATGCAAGCATAGGTTCGTCAGCAAGACTTTTCAGCAATTCCAAAGTGTGGGGTTCGACTGTTTGGTACGATAGCATCGGAAACATTCTTTAGGTGTGCCTGAAATACCACTGATGAAAGCGAGTGCGACAGCATCAAGTGTACGAAGATTGCGACAAAGATTCACAATTTTGTCCAACCCATAGTATGAACATATAATCCGCCAATCCGACAGATTTCCATATTCAAGTACGCGCTGTACAATTTGCGAAGGACAATCATCCATATTGACTTGCCGGACATCAACATCCCAAAACAAGCCCTTTGAAAAATTTGCTATACACTCTCTTTCAGACATAAGCATTCTTCTTTTCAATACTGCAAAGATACACCCTTTCCTCCGTTTTTCCAAAGAAACACGGTGTTTTTTGGTAGAAAGTACAAAAAGGCTTCCCCACCTGACAGTTCCGTCCGTTCCCTATCGTTCCATTTTAACAAAAGGACTATCTTCGCAGACAGTCCTTTCAAACCTATTGTTCAAACATTTAAAAATTAAAAAATTATGAATAATAACATTACAACATATACTCCGCGTTACAAGAAACGCGGAGGGAGGAAGAAGTTCTGAACACTGATAATCATACAATCTTTACCGTTACTTTTATTCCAAGAGCTTTTGCTATAGCTTCTATCTGACGTTTCTTTGAAGGGGTATTTGAACAAGTAAAGACTAACCAACCATTACCAACTTCATGTTGTCTGTTTCCGTATTGTGGGTCTCTCTTCTTCGTTACAAGATTGACTTTATTGAGTTGTAATATGGAGTCATACGGAGCGATACAAAGCTGTGCGACTCTTTCTACTCCAAACTTTAAAATGGCTTTTTTGAGCGTATCTACAGCTTTACTTTCACTAATGACTGTCCCATCACTGAATTCTACCCTTAATCTTGTTGCTTTTCCCATACCGCTTCCTCGTTCGCGAGAAATATTTATATTTCTTTCCAATTTAGGCAAATACTTATTACTTGATACAGTATCGGAATTAGATAATGTTACAGCATCACTCAGTGCATTTGTTATATTTCGTTTACGCGACAAATGAACACTGACACCCTTTTCAGGATGATGTTCAACCACCAAAACGACCTCACGTTTCACTTGTTTTAATACAGGCTCAACGGTGTCAGTAATTATTGGAACTATTTCATTTTTTATGATTTCTTCTTCCAAAGCAGCCAATTGTCTTTCGAGGTCAGCATTTGGTTCTATCCCCAAGTTCTGTAGCTTTTCACGGGTTTCGTAGAGTTCTTGTAGTTTGGTCATAACTGAAATATTTAATTATTATTTCCATGCATCATAATCGTCCATATAACTAAATGAGTCATAGTTATTGTCATGATGATACTTGTTATTTACTGATTTTTTCTTTGATACATGTTGGTCATCTATTTCACAATCTTTCAAACCTGCAAAAAGATTATCAAACGGTTCGCATACAATATTGTCATCAATAACACTGATAGACAAACCATAAGCAGTTGATAAGATGGGACATAACCCTTCTTCTTGAATTTTATCAGAATCTACTACACATTTCATGTTCCATTGTTTTCCAGAAATGTGAATGATGTCATTAAAACCACAACATGGTGTGCGTAATTGTTTAAAAGTGCTTCCACCACCAGAATAAATAAGGGGACGATTCTTTAAGGCATCAAACAGTTTATTTACAGATAAAGTGGTGTTTCTTTCGAAACTATTTCTTAAACGCTTTTTAAGTGTATCGTGTATTTTGTGAATATAGTACTTAAATACATCAATACGATTTTGTACAATGTTGTGACTTTTTATGTTAGAAGTAATTCTATCATTTTTTAAACAACTTGCATCAGTCAAGAAATTTAATCCTTTGTCAACGGAATAAAAGTCATAAATACGTGGCTTTTTATCCATTATTGTGAAAAAAGAAATGTCTGTTGTTCCACCACCAATATCTATCATCAAAGACATTCCTTGGGCAATTTTTTCAGACTTAACAAGTGGCATCAAACAGGCATATGCTTCAGGAAAAACAAGGATACTATATTCGTCCTTCTTTTCACGATTATATGGAACAAGTTCTGTAACAGTTTTTAGCTCTTTCTCTGTCATATTCAAAAAGACTTCTTTGTCGTTTTCAAAAACTTCTTCAACTAATCTGTATGCACTCAACAAAATGCGGACTGCCAGCATTTTTTGTTTGTTTAATCTCATTCCATCTGATGGAACACCCATTTGTATGGCAAATTCTTGACCATATTTTTTTTGCAAATCAAAAAGAATATAAGCTATATACCATATAGAATAATAGATCGCATCCATTTGAGAAAGTCCAGTTTCACTGCTCGTAAAAGCTGCTTGCTTGAAATAGCGGATAATTTCTCCATTTCTTCCATGTGGGATATATCCATACATTAATTTTTCATTTTTATCAATCTGTATAATACTTGGTAGCGTGTATCTCGATTCGTTATTGTCATCTTTAAATTTAAAGAATTCATAACTTAATTCAGCACCCTCTTTATATTCAATACAAATTTTACTTTGGTGAGTTCCAAAATCTAATCCTACTGTAATCATGGTATTCTTTTAGTTTATACTAATCAAGTTTAATGAAAGTAATTTGTCTTTTATGCCCAACTTATTGTCTTCATTGATGTATAGAAGACGTTCGTCACGCTCTTTTTCTAATTTTGCAACTTGTGCTTTTGCCAGTCTGATAGCACCAGTCCTATTCCTTATTTCTTTATCATCTGAGAGGTATATGATATCATCTTCCCATTGCTCAATATTATTTAAATGATTTCTTATACGCGACTTGTAATATTCTTTTGTTTGCTGTTCGTTACGTAGTCTGTCACTCTCAGCCTGTCGCTTTTCTTCTTCTAAACGTTTCTTTTTCTCCACACTTATATACTCTGTGAAGTCATAATTCATGTTGTCTATTATTAAAGAATCTATACTTTCATTTGTTGCATTACACTCTTTCCCTTCTATTTGAGAACGACGAAATACATAATCAACAAGTTCTGAATTTTCCTCTACAGTTCCTGTATGTAAATTGAATAAGACGGGAACCAATTCAGCAGTTTCTTTTTTAATTCCTTGCACGCTTCTGTATAAAGTAAGTTGATACAATCCCATGTAATATCGATTACCTTTCTGTAAGACTTCATCAGCATTTAATGCATAACTAAAAGTTGTGTTTGAACTGTTCTCATTTTTGATGAAATAATTCAAGCAAGCCTGTATCATAGGATGATAGATATTCAAATAGTGGATACCAGGATTCTCATAAGCTACGTCTTGATTGAATGTCAAAAGAAATTCGTTTTCGTCTTCTATTTTTCGTTTGAATTGGTCTGCGCTAATACTTGCTTCGTCCGTATTATCGCAGTATTGCGTCAAGAAGTTGCGTAAGACCATCGGTTGGCTGGCAGGTATACAGAACTTCCACACATCCTTTCTTATTTCGTAAAGATTGCACGTCGTAAGTTGAACGCGTATGGCTGACATCAAATAATTGTATAGCTCTTCTTTGGTTACATAGGCATTTCTGTTTAAAATACGTGCAATTTCTTCTTGGAAATACCTATCATTGGTCAGTGTATTGTTCAATCCTTCTTGCAGGTGTTGTAGATTCTCCTTTTCATTTTCTATGGCACGTTCCACTTCTGCCATTTTTCGTTCCCGTTCTTGTGGAGTGAGTTCTTTTGTATAAAACTCTTTTTCCATTTTATTATAGACATCTTGAATAGTCATAGTCTTTCCGTCTACTTTTATTTGAGCATCAAGAATGGCTTCCATATCTCCGATTGTTCCTTGGAATATTCCTATACGTTCAAGCAGACGCATATATATTTCTTCTTGAATGGAATCCGCCACAACCATATTGTATATGTTTACAACTGGAGACTTTTGCCCAAAACGGTCAATACGACCAATGCGTTGTTCTACAACCATGGGATTCCAAGGGAGGTCGTAATTCACCATAGAGTTGCAGAACTGCATGTCAAGACCTTCACTTCCTACTTCTGAAGAGAGCAATATATGGATGTTTTCATCCGTTTTGAACTGTTGCAGTATATCTGCACGATTCTCAACCAATCCATGAATAACCAGTGAATTATATCCTGCTTTTTTCAATCTTATATTCAAGTATTTGAGCGTTTTCCTGAAAAGGGCGAATACAACCAACTTCTTATTACCATTGTCGAATACTTCTTTGATGATTTCCAACAGTTTTTCTACTTTTGCATCTTCACAGGTTGAAAAAGCGTCAAATCCTTTGTCTAAGTCTGTATCCTTATTCATATAAGCCCAAACACTACTTGCAACCTGACGTTTCCTTTGTACAAGTCCCAAATTACCTCCTACTGTCATTCTCTCTTCACCCCAATCATCGGTGTAAGAGTTGTCATCTGTATATTCTTCTATGACTGCATCAAAACAAGATTGTTCTTCCTTATTTAAAACTACCTTGGAAAGATGGGGCTTACGTTCGGCTTGTGACATATCTGTCGTGACTTCTCGTTTACGGGTACGAGAAAAAACAGTATTCATCATACTCATAGTAGATAACAGATATTGCAAACGTGCTCTGGCTTTTAAAGAATCTTCTCCCAAAAGCAACTCTTTTATCTCATTGAAAACAGGATCATTATTATACACTTCGTCAACATTGGTTGTTTTTGAATAAATCTCTTTTTCATCAGCGGAATAGCTGATTTGAATCTCTGCATCTACTAATGTTTCATAAATATCCGAAAGTGGTACATCGTGATTTAGATTAGAAATGGCTTCAACAAACGGACGATTTTCATTCATTCGGTTTTTGAAGATTTCGTAATTGTAGTAGCGGGTATTGTCGAGCAGATGTAGTAGGTTGTATAGATTCTCGTCACTTATCATCACAGGTGTGGCAGTAAGAAACAAAGCCGTATCGGCACAATTCATCAGTATCTCAGCTCCTCTGTAAGTCATAGTCCCACGATTTCTCATCTTATGAGCTTCGTCGCACAATACCATACTGAAATTTTGAGAATTCTCTGATAGCAAAAACTCTGCAAGGTTAGTTCGTGTATAGTCTTTGTTTTTATCTTTGTCTCTATAGGTACGTATTTTCTCATAATTGACGATTCCCCTTACAACACGCCCTCTCATAGATAGTTCTTCAATCAAATCTTTAGATTTTTCATAAATTTTGAATGTCAATCCGAACTTCTCATAAAGTTCAGCTTTCCATTTTTCTTGCAGGGATTTAGGGCATACAATCAAAACATTCTTCAACTCTTTTCGGGCTTTCAATTCCAGCATGACATGTCCGGCTTCAATGGTTTTACCCAAACCCACTTCATCAGCCACAAGCAAGCGGCGGTTTGGAGAATTGAGAAACTTCAATAAAGGTTTGAATTGATAAGCTCGAAACAATGTTTTTGATGCTTTTAGGGATGAAATGGTTGATTTATTAGAACTTCGAATTTTGAATGTGGTATTTATCTTTGAATAATCTGAATAACTCCCGAACAATCCTCCTTTACATCGTTCAAAAGGGTCTGAAATATCGAAGTTTGCACGCAAGTCCGTCTCCAATACATTTGTGGAACCATAGTCGAAATTTACAGTATATATTACCCGACCTCGTCCAGGAGTCACCTTGATGATAACACCATGAGCATTGTCATCTATTCTAATCACATTGTCACCTATATTAAACAGAGCCATAATTATATGTAAATATTAGATTGTTTTGCTGCAAAAGTACTCGTAAGTTGTCCCAAATCGTGGGACATGTTTAAGCTTTTTCGCTCTTTATAGTTAATAATTGTAAATTGTCGTCTCTCTTCTCTTCAATGACCAACACGCAGACTATGGGTAAAAAGAAAGCGCAGACGTTCGCCATATCTCTACCTGGTTCACCACAAACCACTAACTACTATGGGGAAGTCCACGCTTTATATAGCGCAAACCCCAATGTAGTTAGCTTGTTCAAGAAAGCTCGTTTTCTTTTTCGAGGTGGTGATTCGGCAGAGAAATGAGCAATCAAAATGTCTTGTGCCCTACCCTACACGGGTAAGCACGCCACAAAGGTAAATATTATTTTTGGAACGGCAAAAGGTAAAGATAAAAAAAATGGAGGTGCTGACAAAATTGACAAGAGGGGATGGGACGGAAATACCAAGGGGGTGGGACGGAAATCCCAAGGGTGCGAACCAAAGTTCATCCCTCTCTTTCTGTCGCAAAGCGATAACAAAGCTATAATTGTGTTATGCGTTCCGTATGCGTTGCGTATACATCACGTATGCGTCGCGTATTCGTGTAGTATTGCTTGTGTATTTGCTTTTTATAGCTTTTTATAGTCATCCCTTGCCTTCACTTTCTATGAACTAATATTACCAAGCAGTGTGTCGTTGCATTGACCGGATGGGACAGATTATAAATTATATATTTATATTAGGTTGTATGTCTGTAGAAACATGTGGTTGAGAAGCTGAAGCATTGTCAAATGAAGCTGAAACATGATCTAAAACCTTATTTTTTATATTTTCAACCGAAATTTCAAAATTTTCGACCGTCGTAGAAGGGTGGTTTTCTGTTTTTTCGGCTTTCGCGGACTTGGGTTTTCCTTTTTTTGCGGTTTCCTTTTTCTCGTCTTGTTTCTTCTTTGTTTTTTTGTGGAGGAGGTTCTCAGCGGTCTGCCACTTGGGGAGTTCAACTTTGTTGTCAGTCACATCCACTTCGTATTTGTGCAGTTCGGGGTCTACGATGGTATATCCGTTTGCAAGCACCTTATATATATTGTTGTTGGTGTAGAAGTGGGCACCTGTTGTTTCAAGGAAAGTTGCTTTGTTCGGAACTTTTTTTGCCACATTCCAGTCTGGTACTTGTATCTGCCGGTTATGCTTCTCGATGAAGTTGTGCTTGACGGCAAAGTTGATGATTTTTTCTGCCGTGGTGCTTGAGATGTTAAGTTCTTTAGCTATTCCGTCATATGAGTATCCGTTGTTTTGAAAAGGTTTGGTTATTTTGTGTTTGCGACAATATTTGCGTGCGGCTTTTAAGTCGTCGTTTTTCGTTGGGTTGAAGCGGGTATTGCATTTTTCTTCTATGTGCTTCATTCTTTTCAGTTTTTCCATGATGGCAACGGTGTAAACGGCATATTCGATTTCAACGAACGTTTTTAATCGGTTGAAGTCCAATGGTGGCATATTGCGTTCTTTGTGTTTGTTTGACAGGCTTTTGAAGACGATGCTTCCATCGCGATGTTCATCAATCAGATTCATTTCTGCCAGTTTCAGTAGGTGTTTTTTGATGGTGTTGGGATGGAGTCCGGTCATTTCATGCAGTTTGTTTGGTGTACAGTTTTTGATGGTTGATGAAACAAGGTTGTGTTGTTTGACGAATATGCTGAAGGTTATGGCTCGTGCACAATCCTTTTCTTTTGTTATTTCGTCGTAAAGTCGGTAATTTAATAAAATCATAGTAGGTCTGGTATTTTTTTGTTATCTATGCTGCAAAGGTATAAATAAGCTTACGGATAACAAAATATATTTGCGATTATTTTTCTTGTTCGTAAAAATATTGTAGTCCTCTGTTTCAGTTGTTTGCGCAAAATTTCGCGAATGTCACAAGAAAAATGTTAAAAATGTCATTTTTTTACAGTTTGATAGGACGGTATAGGACTGGTGAGAGGATTGAAGAGGAATGAGAATTGACTTTCAACCTTTCAACCTTTCAACCCTTTTTTAGGATGGCACGGATTAACACGGATTGTTTTTGTTTCATCCTCTTCAGTCCTATAAACCCTTTAACTCTTCTTTTTTTAGGCGAATGACACGGATTATATTTTTCAAACTTCTTAATCTCTCAACTCCTCAGCCAACAAACCGTGCGAAGCGCTTTCAGCCAACAAACTGTAGAAAGTGCTTTCAACCAACAAAACTGTAGAAAGTGCTTTCAACCAACAACCGTGCGAAGTGCTTTCAGCCAACAAACTGTAGAAAGTGCTTTCAACCATTCAAAACTTTCAACCGCGCGAAGCGCAAAACGGCTTTCTTACGGTTCTCCAAGTGCATCGAATATCAGGCTTACCTGCAGGGGTGTGAAGGTGCGTTGCTTGTCTTCGTAGCCGGTTTTGCGGAGGTCAGACATGAGGGTGGGATGACGATTCATCCATACGTACAGCTTTTTGCGGGCTGCAGAGTTTGTCAACTGGGGGTTGTACATTTGGGCAAGTTCGCCCAGTCCGTAGGTCTTTACATTGTTTTTCGACATAATGTTACTTTTTTTTGTTGTTTCTTTTTTTAAGATTATACATTTTCTGAGACGTACGTTTTACGAGGAGTTAGAGGAGTTATCACTCGCTTTGCTCGTTAGGAGTTAGAGGAGTTATCGCAAGCAAGCTTGCTAGCCAAATGTTTACAAGACACCGTCAAACGTTTTACAACATTATCTGCCAAAAGCTCTACCAAGACGATTCAAAACTATTGGCTTTAACTCCTTTAACTCCTCTAACTCCTTTTCTGAGACGTATATTGATGAAGGTTCAAAAAATAGTCCTCTCCGTCTATCATAGTCAAAGTTTTTAGCTCTGTCTTTTTTTTGATTTCCCAAATCTGTGACTTTTGGTGTCTTCACAAAACTGATTGTCATAGTCAAAGTTTTTAGCTCTGTCTTTTTTTGATTTCCCAAATCTGTGACTTTTGGTGTCTTCACAAAAAACTGATGAGTTGTCTCTTCTTCAGGGGTTGTTGCAAAGATACAAAAAATTTATCAGATGTGCAAGTTTTTCGCGCATAAATGTGACGCAACGTGAATTGTTGTCACGCACTGTGAAGTTGTGTTGCTTGGTGTAAAAAAAATGTAGTAACTTTACAGCGAAGAAAAGGAGAATGGTGCACTGATTGTCTGGACTTCAACCCTGAAGGGGCTCGCGTACAGTGGTACAACGATTGCGATTCACTCGTGGAATGTATTTTGTTCAGTGGTACAATGAGTGGATGGCTTATGATAAAGCCGTTCGGATGGTAAAATCTTTTTGGACGCGGATGAGGAATTGCGATGCGGTATGACGAATGCGGGGGTCGTAGAAGGGAAAGAGAAAAGTTATGTTTAATTTTTTAAAAAAAGGAGAATTTGAATTATGGCATTTTACAAAGTAAGATTGCAAAAGAAGAGTGGGCTTTACTATCCGCAGGCTGTGGTGGTAGGCAAACAGGTGAGTACCAAGCAGTTGGGTAAGGCTTTGAGTGACCGCTCTACGGTGACACTGGCTGATACGCTGGCTGTACTGAGTGAGTTGGGTACGGTGATGAGTACCTTTATGGCGCAAGGACGGAGTGTTTCATTGGAAGGACTTGGCAGTTTCCGCTATACCATCAATAGTCAGAAGCAGGGTGTGGAAACGGCTGAAGAGGTAAATAGCGACCAGATAAAGTCGGTACGCGTAAGGTTTGTGCCTGAAGTTACGCGCAATGCTGACAAGTCGGTGGCTACGCGTTCAATGCAACCTGCTGCTGTTGAGTGGGTTGAATGGGCTGGAAAGGCTGATGATGCTTCTACCGGCGGCGACAGTGGTTCTGCCGGTTTTGGTGGAGGTAATGATGATGGTAGCAGTCCGTTGTGATGTTTGATTTAAGGAGGTAGAGGAGTTTTTTTTACGAGGAGTTAGAGGAGGATTTTTTTTAAGGAGTTAGAGGAGTTTTTTGAGGAGGAGTTAGAGGAGTTATCACTCGCTTTGCTCGTTAGGAGTTAAAGGAGTTATCGCAAGCAAGCTTGCTAGCCAAATGTTTTGCAGAACATCGTCAAACGTTTTACAAGACACCGTCAAATGTTTTGCAGAACATCGTCAAACGTTTTACAAGACACGTCAAATGTTTTGCAGAATATCGTCAAACGTTTTACAAGACGTCCAGCCAAAAGCTCTACCAAAACGATTCAAAACTATTGGCTTTAACTCCTTTAACTCCTCTAACTCCTTTAACTCCTCTAACTCCTTAAAAAAATTCCTCCTTTAACTCCTTTTTATCCCTCTTTCTCTCCCTGTTTTTTCGGTTGCTTATTTGTCATTTGAAGAACTTTGATTAATTTTGTGGCATCGTTTGTTGGAGAAGGTTTTTCGCGCAAAAAACGAAAAAGGTGTTTCACACAAAACGGAAAGGGAATTTCGCGCTAAATAGACAAGGAAACCTTTGCACCGAACGGAGGTGTTTCACACAAAACGAAAAAGGTGTTTCACGCCAAACGAAAAGGGAATATTCGCACAAAACGGAGGAAGTTGTTTTACATTGAAAATTAAGAAGATATGGGAATGGAAATGTATGTAGGGATAGCCGTTGTGGTGGTGGCAGTGCTGCTTGTGTTGGCTTATGTGGCAGGTAAGAAAATGGGGAATAAAGGCATTGACCCTGCTGCGTTGGCTGCTTTAGAAGAACGGGTTTCAGAACTTACCACGCGTAATGGTGAACTGACTACGCATAATGCCGAACTTACCACGCGTAATGGTGAACAGACGGCGCGCAACAATGAACTGGTGGCTCGCACTGCAGAGCAAGAACGGTTGATAGCCGGATATATCAATGAAGTGAAAGTGTTGACGGCTGAACGCGATGTGCAGAAAGCAACGGCTGAAAACCTTACACGCGGATGGAATGAATATCGCACTGAACAGGAACAGAAAAGCAGGCGCACTGAACAGGATTTGCAAGCGTTGAAACAGGCTCACAAGACAGAACTTGATGAAGCAAAAAACCTGCACAGGACGGAACTGGAAGAGGCAAGAAACCGCTACAAGACGGAGCTGGACGAAGCAAGAAGCCGCCACAAAGCTGCTGTAGAGAGACAAGCCGAAGAGCAGAAACAGACGTTTGAAGCGCATCTCACCACGTTGCGCGATGCACACACGCAAGAGTTGAAACAGGTACGCGAAGCCAACGAAAAACAGCTGACCGAAGTACGCGAAGCCAACTTGAAGCAGCTGAAGCAACTGCGCGAAGCGCAAGAACAGCAGATTGAGACGTTGCGCGAAATGAACAAAAAGCAGGTCGAAGCCCAACTGACGCTGATAAAAGAGCAGATGAAGGCTACCTCGGAATCGGTGTTGAAAGCCCGTGGAGAAGAGTTGGGAGAGAGAAACAAAGAACAGGTATCAAAAATCATAGACCCCTTGCAAAAGAGCCTGAAAGACATGCAAGAAGCTTTCCGGCTGAGCAAAGAGCAACAGAGCGAAGCCTTGACCCGGCTTGACGAGACCATCAAGATTAACATGCAAAAAAGTATGGCTTTGGGTGAAACCGCCGACAGGCTTACACGTGCGCTTACGGGTGAAGTGAAAGTACAAGGCAACTTTGGCGAACTGAAGCTGAAACAACTGCTTGAAGACCTTGAACTGAAAGAAGGCGAACAGTATGACACACAAGAGACCTTGCGCGACCAGTCAGGTAAACCGCTCAAAGGCGACGAAGGTAAAGGCTTGATACCCGACTTTATCTTGCACTTCCCCAACAACCGCCATGTGGTGGTAGATGCAAAAATGTCGCTTACCGACTATGAACGCTACATGAACAGCGAAGAAGGCGAAGCCAAAACACAATACCTGCAAGCCCATCTGGCAAGCGTACGCAACCAAGTCAGGCGGCTGGCTAAGAAAGACTATACACGCTACTTGCCGGCAGGTTACAACCGGTTGAACTTTGCCATCATGTACATACCCATTGAAGGTGCATTGAACCTTGCCTTGCTGAACGATGCCGCACTTTGGCGCGAAGCTTATGACGAGGGAGTGATGATACTCGGTCCGCAAACCATGTACATGAACCTGCGCGTACTGGAAATGATGTGGACACAAGTACGCCAACTCAGCAACCAGCAAGCCATGATTGATGCGGCAAACATCATAGTAGACCGCGTGCAGGACTTCGGAGTAAGGTTTATGGAAGTGGAATCAAGCATGAACGATACGTTGCGACGCATGACACGCCTGAAAATAACCACCGCCGAAAGCGGACCAAGCATTATCACCGCTGCCAAAAACCTGATAAAGGCAGGTGCAAAAGAGAACAAGAAGAAGAAAAACCTGAACGAACTTGACGAAAACATCTTCATTGAAACAGACGAAACGCACCTCATAGCAACGCCAAAAGAGAACCAACAGGCATGAAACCGGTGAAAACAACGCAATCTGAGCCTGCAAGCAAGAAAAACCACCCTAACCATTTGGCAGAAGCTATAAAAATGGTTAACTTTGCACATTCAAAAAAAACAGATAGAGAAACAACTATTACAACAATAACATCAAGTAAACAATGAAAAGAGACGAACTGATTTTCGACATTATCGAAAAAGAGCATCAACGCCAGTTGAAAGGCATCGAGCTGATTGCCTCGGAAAACTTCGTAAGCGACCAAGTGATGGAAGCAATGGGTTCATGTTTGACAAACAAATATGCCGAAGGATATCCCGGAAAACGCTATTACGGCGGATGTGAAGTGGTTGACCAAAGCGAGCAGATTGCCATTGACCGACTGAAACAACTCTTCGGAGCCGAATGGGCTAACGTACAACCCCACTCAGGAGCACAAGCCAATGCAGCCGTATTGCTTGCATGCCTTAATCCGGGTGACAAGTTTATGGGATTGAACCTTGCACATGGCGGACATCTTTCACAAGGTTCGTTGGTAAACACATCGGGTATACTCTATACACCCTGTGAATACAACCTGAACAAAGAGACCGGACGCGTTGACTATGAGCAGATGGAAGAAGTGGCACGTCGCGAACGTCCGAAACTGATTATCGGAGGCGGTTCAGCCTATTCACGCGAGTGGGACTATGCACGCATGCGCAAGTTGGCAGACGAAGTAGGTGCCTTACTGATGATTGATATGGCTCATCCTGCCGGACTGATTGCTGCCGGTTTGCTTGAAACCCCCGTAAAGTATGCACACATCGTAACTTCTACCACTCACAAGACCTTGCGCGGACCGCGTGGAGGTATCATTATGATGGGTAAAGACTTCCCTAACCCTTGGGGTAAGACAACACCGAAAGGTGAAGTGAAAATGATGTCGCAACTGCTTGACAGTGCCGTATTCCCCGGACAACAAGGCGGACCGCTTGAACATGTGATTGCAGCTAAAGCCGTAGCCTTTGGCGAAGCGTTGCAACCCGAATACAAGGCTTATCAGGCACAAGTGCAAAAGAATGCCCAAGTGCTTGCACAAGCATTGATAGACCGTGGTTTCACCATCGTAAGCGGAGGTACTGACAACCACTCGATGTTGGTAGACTTGCGCGAGAAGTATCCCGAACTTACGGGTAAAGTGGCTGAAAAGGCACTGGTGGCAGCTGACATTACGGTAAACAAAAACATGGTACCGTTTGACTCACGCAGTGCTTTCCAGACATCTGGTATCCGTTTGGGTACACCTGCCATCACAACACGCGGTGCTAAAGAAGACCTGATGCTTGAAATAGCTGAAATGATTGAAACCGTACTCAACAGTCCCGAAGACGAAGCAGTGATTGCAAGCGTACGCAAGCGCGTAAACGAGACAATGAAGAATTATCCCATCTTTGCCTATTAATAAATACGTCAAAAAACCGTAGGGAAATGACTTAACCTGCCGGAAGAAGGCTTTGGAGTACCTGTAGGCAGACACCGGATTATCAGTCGGTAAAAGAGACGTCGGATTATCGGAAGAAGCTTCTTATCGGAAAAAGCTTCTTATCGGAAAAAAAAAGGCTTAGCCTGTGCAGGTAAAGGCAAAACGGGTTGAAAATAATAAGAGAGAGAGTATATCAGTTATGCTCTCTCTCTTTATTTATGGTTTATGGTTGGTGGTTTTATGGCTTATGATTTTTCATTTATGCTGCTACAGCTCTCTTCTACTCTATCTTTTCAGGTCCGTCAGTCTCTTTACCTTCGATGACCAGCAGTTCGTCGCCGGCAAAAAGCTGCAACGAACCGTTGGGTACAATAAACTCGCCTTCGCGCTTTACCAGCATTACCAGCGTACCTCGCGGAAGAGTCATTGTACGCAACGTATCACCGTCAGCCAACGATTCGGCAGTAAGCTTGATGTTGTGCATCTTGGTACCCACTTCTTCGGGAATCTCTATACCAAACGTATCAGCCTTTTGCGGCATAGGCTCGTCGAGATGAAACCAACGGGCTACCGTTGAGATGGTAGAACCTTGAATGACCAGTGAAAGAATGGTGATGAAAAACACAATGTTGAAAATGACACGTGCACCCTCAATCTCAGCAACCACCGGATAAGTGGCAAAAATGATAGGTACCGCACCGCGAAGTCCTACCCACGAAACAAACCACCGCGAAGGCATACCCATTCCACGAAACGGCAACAAGCTGATGAATACACTCAGCGGACGCGATATGACCATCATAAACACACCAATGAGGATTGCCGGTATGGCTATGCTTACCATCTCATGCGGGTTTACCAACAGACCCAACGAGAGGAACATGATGATTTGAAAAAGCCAAGTCATACCGTCGAGAAACGAATTCATCTCGCGCCTGTTGGCAAGCTTATGGGCATTACCTACCACCATACCGGCAATGTATACAGCCAGATAACCGTTGCCCTTGAGCATCGTAGTGAGGGTGAAGATGATAAACGTACCGCTAAGCAACAGAATGGGATAAAGCGAAGAGTTGTTGAGGTTGATGCGGTTGATTACACGCACCATCACTTTACCCAACAAGTAACCTCCAATGCCACCCACCGCAAACTGTATCATCAGCATGCCCAATATAGCCCCTACTGACATTCCACCCGAGTTTATCACCTGTATCAACACGATGGTAAGCATATAAGCCATAGGGTCGTTACTGCCGCTTTCCAGTTCAAGCATCGGACGCAGGTTGTGCTTCAAGTGCATACGCTGTGTACGCAAGATGTTGAACACCGAAGCCGAATCAGTTGACGACATGGTAGCAGCAAGCAACATTGAAGTCAGCAACGGAAGCTTCAAGTCAGTCCCCCACCAACCGGACATACCATAAATGAACAGTCCCGTAAAAAGGGTGGTAAGCAACACACCCAACGTGGACAGTACAATGCCTTGTCCCAACACCGGACGTATCTCTTTGAAATTGGTGTCCATACCACCTGAAAACAGAATGATGCAGAGCGATATCATACCAATAAACTGTGCGTCAGCAGCATTGTTGAACTGAAGACCCAACCCGTCGCTGCCAAACAGCATTCCTACTATCAGAAACACAAGCAACGTGGGTACACCAAACCTGAAACCGGCTTTACTGACAATGATGCTGACAAACAACAATACAGCACCAACAAGAATCAAACTTTCGGGAGTAAATGTCATATGATTTATTATTTTATTTATTTATGATTTTTATTTTCAGGCACGGATAACACGGATTAACACAAATTATTTTTTTTCCTCTTCAATCCTATTTCTTTTCTTTCAGGCACGGATAACACGGATTGTTTTTATCCTCTTCAGTCCTATACCCCTTTAACTGCGCGAAACACATTCAATCAATCACCCAATCAACGCTGATACCTATCGTAAAAGGACGGGCTTTCAACGTGCTTTGTTTTACGGGAGTAGTCCAATGGGCATAGTCAGCCAACAGGCGAACTGACATGTTGTACGGGGTAACATAGGTAAACGATATGCCGCTTTGCCACTCCCAACCGCTACGTCCGCCCAACACGAATGGCTGGTTGCCAGTTCCCAAGTATTCACTGCGCGGATAAAAGCCGTATCCACACTTGAAGTTAGCACCTACAAGCACTCTGTCAGCCAACGCATAAGAGAGGTAAGGACCTACAGAGAAAGAGGCATAATCGAGCGGACGGGTTTGACGTATACCATCCACCTCGATGGTGGAAGTAGTCATACCTATGCGTCCGCCTATACCTATATTAGGCATGAAAAACCAAGCCGTCTCCATACCACTGCTGTATCCGTAAGCCGACTGTATGGAGTGGTTGCCCATCGTTCCTTCAATGGCGTTGGGCAAGTTGTAACTGAAATACCAACCGGCAAACGATGGAGAATGGCTACGGTCAAACGCAGTGGATGCAGCAAGTCTGTAAGATGGCTTATGCTGATAAAAAAGGTCGGCAATAAGGTAACCCAGTTCTACGGAAAGTATACCTATACCCGCTCCTACCATAATGTCGCTCATCCAATGACGGTCGTTGATGCGGCGCAATACAGCTGTCGAAGCAGCTACTCCGTAAGCACCTACACTATACCACGGACTTAGGTGCCCATACTCTTTGGCAAACAGTGTAGCCGTCATAAAAGCAGCCGCCGTATGTCCCGAAGGAAAAGACTGGTTGTCAGACCCATCGGGTCTTTCACGTCCGGTCAGCTCTTTAGTCCCCTTAACAGATATTCCCATCAAGGCAGTAGATATACCACTGCTGACAAGCAATCTGCCCCACGATGAACGACTCTCTACACCCAATGCCTTCATTCCCACTAAAGCTATTGCCGGAACGAAACGCAACACCTCGTCACACTTATATTCAAATGCAGGTTTATGGATGGTTGCATCAAACCGGTTACCTCCATGGTCGCTCTTCATCAGACAGCCCGTAAGCAACATGCGCAACCCCGTTTGTGCAAGGAATATCGAACGGTGGTTATCAATCGTAGCGGTACGTCGGTTATCATCGTTTAAAGCCGTTGTGGCAGGTTGGCTATTGCCGTTTAAATGGGTTGCAGAGTCAGCAGGCATCACTTGGTGTGTTGCTTTAACAAGCAGTGGTAACAAGCAGCATATCAACGTGGTCAGCAGATGTCTTCTCATATGGTTGGTAAGTGAACTATTTGTTTATTTTAAACCTCATTTCATGGGTGTCGAATGTAAAACCGTCTCCGGTGAATAAACAACCCAACACTCCGTTTTGTGCGAGTTCATCGGGTTTGCCTGTCTGTATAGGCGATGCTTGGAATATAGCGTTGTTGCAAACCGTATCTGCTTTGTTGCAAACCGTATCCGTATTCTCGGAGGCTGTATGATTGAAAGCCTTATTCTCATCGTTGCAAACCGTATCCGCTTTGTTGCAAACCGTATCCGTATTCTCGGAAGCTTTGTCTGCCGTATGGTTGCGGTCTCGTTTCATCAGCCACAATCGGTCAGCCGTTTGCAGTGCCAGTTCAAGGTCGTGTGTTGAGAGTAAGATGGTTTTTTGCGTTTGGTGTGCCAATTGGCTTAACAGCAGCATAGTCTCTATCTTGCTTGGAAAATCGAGAAAAGCCGTAGGTTCGTCGAGTATGATGACAGGTGTCTGTTGAGCCAATGCTTTGGCAATCATCACTTTCTGCCGCTCACCGTCGCTAAGCGTATCTACTTTTCTTTGGGCAAAATCCAGCATACCAACGGCTTTGAGTGATTGGGAGACAGTCTGATGGTCTTCGGGTGTAAGATTTCCCCAAAAGTCGGTATACGGTGTTCTTCCCAACGACACCAGTTCGTATACGGTGGTGTGTGTAAGCTCATTCTTTTCGGTTAGCACCACACTGATTGTCCGTGCACGTTCTCCATCGGTATATTCGTGTAACGGTTTGTCTCCTACAATGATTTCACCGTCTAATGGTGACAAGAAAGCCGATAATGTGCGCAACAACGTACTTTTGCCTGCTCCGTTAGATCCAAGCAGACACGTCAGTTCGCCTGCATAGAGTGTAGCATTGATGCCTTGTGCGATAAGCTTTCTCCCCTGCCCTTTCTCTTGATATCCTATGGAAAGATTGTTGAGTCGTATGGTTGCTTGCATGCTGTGTAGTGTTAAAAACAGGTTTAGTGTGCGCAAAGGTATGAAAAGTTTTTTTTGTGACAAAATGCCTCGGGCAAAAATGGTGTAACAGACTAAAATGGAAGTTGAATGGCAGGCTAAATCAATATAATGAAGCAGGTTTGTGCGAAGTTTATCGAAAAAAGTGTTACCTTTGTAAACCGTTAGAAAAACACGGATATATGTATGTTATATAGTAAATCCCAGCAAAAAAAATGAAAAAACTCGTTTCTATCTTATGTATGTGTCTGATATGCAGCTCTATTTCAGCACAAACCTACGTTGCGGCATCATCGGCATATGCCGGTGGCGACGGTAGTAAAGCCAATCCCTATCAGATAGCAACGGCTGCTCAGCTTGCCAAGTTTGCCGACGACGTGAATAGTGGTGACAACTGGAGTCGTGGAAAGTATTTTGTACTTACGGCAGACATTGTTGTTAATGAAAACCTGTTGGCAAACCCCGCTTCAACGTTAGAGGGACAGAAAGCCGGCACGTTGCTTAAACCCATCGGCACGTTTGCCAACTACGACAATTACGTGCCTTTTATGGGAGTTTTTGACGGACAAGGACACACCATCAGCGGTATGTATCAAGCCATCTACGAGGCTAACGAAGCCCTGTTTCGTGCGGTAGAAAATGCCGTGGTAAAAAACGTCCATATACGCGATGCTTACATCTACGGTGGAAAGTATTGTGCAGGAGTTGTATCGTTTGCCGTAAACTCTACCATCCTCAACTGTTCGTTTGAGGGAGAAGTAAAGTCGTGGGAATGGTATGGTGCAGGCATTGCCGGACAGATAACAGGCAGTTCGCGCATACAAAACTGCTATGCCAAATCGACTGTCAATGCCAAAAGTTACTTGGGAGGCATTGTAGGTATTGTAGGAAAAGAGAGTGATGGAAGTACAGGCGAAAACCCCGCTATCGTTGAAAACTGTTACTCTATATCTTCACTTACGGCTACCAATGGCAGTGTGGGAATGATAGCCGGACGGGTAAATGCTGCTGCCGTTGTACGCAACTGCTACTATCGCACACAAGCAACCGAAGTGCCTATCATTACCAACTATGGAACTGCCGAAAACCTGACACCGATGAGTGAAGCAGAGTTTGCCGGTGCCGACTTTACTGCTACCCTCAACACACAATCCCAACAGATAGCCGGTGCTTGCCGTTGGACGCAGACAGCTACGTCACCAACCTTTGACTATACCACCTTTACCCCCGAAGAGGAGGTTGCTGACATCAACAATATGGCTACAGACCCTATACCGGCAGACGAAGACCTTCATGCTGAAAGCAACGGCGAAGGACGCATCGTATTGAGGTGGAAAGCACCTGCAAACAAGAATGCCGCTACCTATACTATATATATAGGTGAAAACAGCGACCAAGTGGCAGCTATGAGTGAAACCGAGGCTACGGCAACTTTGCTTGCCGACACAACTTACACAGCAGACTTTAAGGACTATTATACTACCCTTTATTGGCGTGTCGACTGCACTGACAGTCAGGGAAAAACAGTAAAAGGTGAAGTATGGTCATTTCGTCCGGCACATCTTGCTTTCCCCGAAGCTGAAGGTTATGGACGCTTTGCTAAAGGTGGACGTGGAGGTAAGGTTGTATACGTTACCAACCTGAATGCTACGGGTGAAGGTTCATTGCATTGGGCTTTGACAAACGGCAGCGGTCCACGGACGGTATTGTTTAAAGTTGCCGGACTTATTGACATGAACTTCAACCCCACGTTCATTGATGACGAAGTGACCATAGCCGGACAGACTGCACCGGGTAAAGGCATCTGCCTGATGCATTGTGAATTATCGTTAGGTTCAGATAACATTTGCCGCTTCTTGCGTGCACGCAGAGGAGGCGGAGAAACCGGTAATGCTATAGGTATAGCAGGTGCAGACCATACGATTGCCGACCATGTGACGGCAAGTTGGGGTACTGATGAAACATTCAGTTCGCGAAACTCAAAGCATGTTACCTTCCAACGCTCTATCATTGCCGAAGCATTGGGCATTGCCGGACACAAAAAATATCCCGAAGGTACTAATCACGGATATGCTGCTACCATCGGTGGAGACATAGGTTCGTTTCACCACAACTTGCTTGCCAACTGTTCGGGACGCAACTGGAGTATGGGAGGTGGTGCTGATGCAAGCGGAAGTTATGCCGGCAGACTCGACATTTTCAACAACGTAGTATACAACTGGGCTACCCGTACCACCGACGGAGGTGCACACCAGGTAAACTTTGTCGGGAACTACTATAAAATGGGGCATGCTACCACACTGAAAACCTTGTGTACGCTTGACATTGAAGGAAACCTGAAGGGTACGCAAAGCATCTATGTGAAAGGTAACGTACGCGAAAACCTGAATGGGACACTCACTACCGACAAGTATGGAGATACCTATACACTGAAAATACGCGACGGACGTGGTTCGCTTGATTGGGAACCATGGGTAAGCCAACCTTTCTTCCCTTCGTATGCAACCATCGAAACGGCACAACAGGCTTACAAGTCAGTGCTTAGCAACATTGGAGCAAACTTGCCCGTAATGGACAATAGCGACCTGCGCATCGTCAACGAAACCCTTACCCGCAGTTATACTTATACCGGCAGTAAAAGTCGCTTGAAAGGACAGATTGATAACGAAGCTGATGCCGGTGGGTTTGAACTTTATCCTGAAGAGGCATACCCCGATGACTTTGATACAGACCTTGACGGACTGCCCGACTGGTGGGAAGAGATTCATGGTACATCCATCCACTCTGTTGCCGGTGACTTTACCGATGCTAACGCTGACCCCGACGGTGACGGATATACAATGCTTGAAACGTATCTCGACTTTATGGCTCAACCTCACTATCTGATAAGTGCTGACACTACGTTGGTGCTGAATGCACCCTCACTCTTCAGAGGATATACGAAGACACCTGTTTACCGGGTTGTTGAATCCGGAGACAAACTGCAAGTGAAGGCTGAAGGTGAAACCATTACCGTAAAGCCTGTTGCCGACAACGTGGTGAGTGAATTTACGGTAGCTGTGACTGATGCTGAAGGCGATGAATATATGCGTCGTATAACCGTAGGTGTAAGCAACAAGGCTGCGGTTGCAGGGGTTGACGAAATGGCGGCAGAAAAGGCAATGGCCTTACGTTCGTATAGCATCTACACGATAGACGGATTGTTGGTGAAAAATGCAACTTCCCCCGAAGGAATTGCCTCTATACCCCATTCGCTCGACAAACTTGCTGCAGGGGTATACGTAATGGTTGCAACCGACATGCATGGAAAAAGATGGAACTATAAGATTGTAAAATAGCTGAAACTTGTAAAGGAGTTACACTCCCCCTGTAACTCCTTTACCCTCCTCTAACGTCTTCAATCTTCTCTAACGTCTTTAATCTCCTCTCTAACCTCTTCAATCTCCTCTAACCTCCTAAAAAGAACTCCTCTACCCTCCTCTCTCTAACGCTTCAACCCCCTCTGACTAAAAAAGAATGGCAACCTCCGCGCAAATGGGAAGTTGCCATTCTATTTTTTTTTGTTATTAAGAAGTGGCGCTTTTATGTGCCCTGCTTCTTAGAGGATGCTTTTTACCGTCTCCATCATACCCTTTTCTTGGATAGAGTCGAGGTTTGCCTTAACGGCATCGGTCAAGCCGGGAATGTTGTTGAGGTTTTCACCCCAAATCTCTTCAGCGGCAAGTACGCCTTCGGCAACCTTCTTTGTACATCCTGTAGCCCAAAGGTCTTTAAGCAACTGCATAATTTCGGGTGCATCGTTAGGAACAATCTCTGCAACGTCTGCACGCACACCGCCCTTGTAGTAAGTGATGATAGCAGCCAGACCAAGTACAAGACCTTTCGGCAGTTCGCCCTTACGCTCGAGATAAGTCTTCAATCCGGGCAAGTCGCGAGTCTGGTATTTGGGGAATGAGTTGAGCATAATGCTGGTCACCTGATGGTCTACGAACGGGTTGTTGAAGCGTTCCAACACATCTTTTGCAAACTGTTGCAACTCTTCTTTCGGCAAGTTCAATGTCTCCATCAACTCTTCAAACATCACCTTGTTGATGTATTTGCCGATAACCTCGTGTTGGCAAGCATCGCGTACGATGTTTACACCTGCCAGGTAAGCAACGGGTGAAAGCACCGTGTGCGGACCGTTGAGCAATGTCACCTTACGTTCGTGGTAAGGAGCTTCTGACGGAACAAACAACACATTCAAGCCGGCTTTGTCAGCAGGGAACTCTTTGGCAACCTCTTGTGGAGCCTCGATAACCCAAAGGTGGAAGATTTCGGCTTGTACCACCAGGTTGTCTTCATACTGCAACTTCTCTTGGATGGCAGCAATGTCTTTGCGGGGGAATCCGGGAACAATGCGGTCTACCAGTGTGGCATATACTCCACATGACTCTTCAAACCACTTGCTGAACTCTTCGCCCAGGTTCCACAGTTCGATGTACTTGCGGATGCAGTCTTTCAAGTGATGACCGTTCAAGAAGATAAGCTCACAAGGGAAGATAATCAAACCCTTTGTAGGGTCGCCATTGAAAGTCTTGAAACGGTGGTAGAGCAACTGGGTAAGTTTGCCCGGATATGATGAAGCCGGAGCGTCGTCGAGCTTGCAGGCAGGGTCAAAAGCAATACCCGCTTCGGTGGTGTTGCTTATCACAAAACGCATTTCGGGTTGTTCTGCCAACTTCATAAACTCGTCGTTCTGGCTATAGGGGTTCAATGCACGGCTGATGACATCGATGCAAGTAAGGCTGTTCACCACTTCACCTTTGTCAAGACCTTGCAGGTTTACGTGATACAGACAATCTTGTCCGTTCAACATTTCAACCATACCTTTCTCGATGGGTTGAACCACTACTACGCTGCTGTTGAAGTCAGCCTTCTCATTCATGTTGTAAACAATCCAATCAACAAATGCGCGGAGGAAGTTTCCTTCACCGAATTGGATGATTCTCTCGGGACGTACAGCTTTGTTTGCTGTTTGTTTGTTTAAGGGTTTCATTACTTTATATCACTAAATTGGTTTTTAATATCCGTGTTATTGGATAAATTATCTAAATTTCCGCCACAAAAATACAAACTAATTTTGTATCTTCAAATAAAAAAATTAATTTCGTGCCCGAATAACGGTTAAAAAGCGTAAATAACCTTAGAAATGAACAATTATAAAATTAAAGTTTGACACGTATGAAGCAATTTATGGATGAAAACTTCTTGTTGCAGACCGAAACCGCACAGAAGTTGTACCACGAACATGCGGCTAAAATGCCCATCATCGACTATCACTGCCACTTGATTCCACAAATGGTGGCTGACGACTACAAGTTCCGTTCAATCACAGAAATCTGGTTGGGTGGCGACCACTACAAATGGCGTGCTATGCGCTCAAACGGTGTAGCCGAACGTTTCTGTACGGGTAAAGACACTACTGACTGGGAAAAGTTTGAGAAGTGGGCTGAAACCGTACCTTATACTTTCCGCAACCCGCTTTACCACTGGACTCACCTTGAGTTGAAGACTGCTTTCGGCATTGACAAAGTGTTGAATCCGAAAACTGCACGCGAGATTTACGAAGAGTGTAACGAGAAGTTGCAACAACCCGGCATGACTGCACGTGGATTGATGCGCCGTTACAACGTGGAGACGGTTTGTACGACTGACGACCCCGTTGACACACTTGAATACCACAAGCAGGTAAAAGAGAGCGGGTTTGAAGTGAAGATGTTGCCCACTTGGCGTCCTGATAAGGCTATGGCAGTAGAAGTTCCCGCTAACTTCCGCGCCTATATGGAGAAGCTGGCTGAAATGAGTGGTGTGACCATCAACAACTTCAACGACATGATTGATGCATTGCAGAAGCGTCACGACTTCTTTGCAGAGATGGGTTGTAAGTTGAGCGACCATGGTATCGAAGAGTTCTATGCAGAAGATTATACCGATGCCGAAATCAACGCTATATTTAATAAGGTATACGGAGGTGCAGAACTGACACAAGACGAAATCTTGAAGTTCAAGAGCTGCATGATGATTAAGTTTGCCGAGATGGACCATGCTACAGGTTGGGCACAACAGTTCCACTACGGAGCTATCCGCGACAACAACTCAAAGATGTTCAAGCTTTTGGGACCTGACACCGGTTTCGACTCTATCGGCGAGTTTACTACAGCCAAAAAGATGTCGAAGTTCCTCGACAAGCTCAACAGCGAAGACAAGCTGACAAAAACCATCCTCTACAACCTCAACCCCTGTGCAAACGAAGTGATTGCTACCATGTTGGGTAACTTCCAGGACGGCACTTGTCCGGGTAAGATTCAGTTTGGTTCAGGATGGTGGTTCCTCGACCAAAAGGATGGTATGGAGAAACAGATGAACGCCCTTTCATTGCTTGGCTTGCTCAGCCGCTTTGTGGGTATGTTGACCGATTCACGTTCATTCCTCTCTTATCCGCGTCACGAATACTTCCGTCGCACCTTGTGTAACCTGTTGGGCAAGGATGTTGAAAACGGAGAAATTCCTGCATGCGAAATGGAGCGCTTGAACCAAATGGTTGAAGACATCTGCTACAACAATGCTAAAAACTACTTCCAGTTTTAAGGCTGAAACCATAGACAGATAATAAGCAACGGGAGGCATCACATACCGCACGGGTCGGTTAACGGATGCCTCCCTTTTTTTCTGTTTTTCTCATATTCCCCTAAAAAAAACTCAGCTTGTCCCACAAATTGACACAACCTCACTTTAATTTTGCATCAGTTTAATTAATCAACTTTAAAAATTAAGGAGGTAAAGATATGAATTTCTCTGCATTGTTGTTATCGTTTTTGTTTTTTTGTCATCGGGGCTTGTTTGCGTTGTTGGTTGCCTTAGCCGGAATATTTTATCTCTATGCTACCGACCCTGTAGCTTTTTGGAGCATACTGGCACTGCTGTTGTTGCTCTTCCTCTTTTTCTTATATATAGCCAATTTCACCGAAAAAGAGAGAAACATGAGTGACGGACAGGGTGAATGAGCTGAACCACTCTTCACACCCCCACTGCCATTCACCCCACACAGCTTTCAGGGTCCGGTCATCCGTTGGTTGCAGTATACCTTTCAAGGGTTTCGTGCAACATCAGCTTAATCTTCTCTACCAGCCATTCGGGCTGAATCACTTGAAGCTGGTTGCTCCGGCTCAACACATGACTGCAAAAGTCAGCCGTGGGATGCATCTTCAGTTCAAAGTCGGCATATTGCTCGCACTCTCCCACTTCGCGTTGGCTGTGGTGTATAGGCAAGTCGCGCACATAAAAACGTTCGTTGCCGTAGGCTCTCACCACAATCTTTTCGGGCGTAGTGTCGTGACTGACCAATATTCCATAGTAATCCTTAAAAAAGTCGCGGGCATTGAATGCTTTGGGCAGTTCAAAACGCTCTTCAGTCAGGCTAATCTCTTTGATGCGGTCAAACGAGTAAATCCGATAGCTGTTTCCGGCAGGCAGTTCATCGTGTAACTTGCCGAACAGATACCAGCGCCTTTTGAACAGTTTGATGCAAAACGGTTCCATCACCACCTCTTTAGGCAGGTGGTTTCCATATTTCTGGTATATCAGCCGCAGGCAAACTTTTTGTTTCATCCCTTCAACAATCTGTTCCAACCGTGTGTTTTCTGATGGGATGGTTTCCAGCAATATGCGGTCTTGCAGCGAAAGGCTTTCGCCCAACTGATTGCTGACTGACAGGGTTGAAAGCATCCAGTTTTGCACCGATTCTTCCATCAACACCCCTTCATTGCCGATGCTGTATTTATATCCGTCGCGCCTGTTACATTCGATGTAGATGCCAAAAATATCCTCGATGGCATCTTTATGACGGTTGAAGGTAGAACGGCTCAATTCTACCCCTTCGCTCATCTCCGTAGCAATCCATTTTCGCTGCAACTCGGTGAACGAAATCTGTTTAGCCCTTCTGATGGTGTTCACCAACCAGATGTATTCTTTGAACTTTGCTGATGTCTTCATGGAGGTCTTGTTTATCTGTTGTTTCTCTCTCTCTCTTTCAGTAGCATCTTACAAGGTCTTGTAATGAATGCCGTACAGTCGTGGAATGAATGCCATACAGTGGTGGGATGAATGCCATACAGTGGTACAATGAATGTGGCTTGTTCATTCACGCATTTTCCTACGAAACTCGGCACAAATGATGGCGGTAGCCGTAGCAACGTTCAACGATTCGGACGTCTCTACCCCTTTCGGATAGTTGGGTATGTATAGCCGTTGTGAAACCTGTTTGCTCACCGCCTGACTGATGCCGTTGCCTTCGTTTCCCATCACAATCAGTCCGTTAGCCGACAACTGCTTGTCGTAGATGTCTTCTCCATCGAGAAACGTTCCGTAGACGGGAATACCGTTTCCTGCAAGCAGGGCAGTCAGTCCGACCAAGTCCGTATAGTGTATCTTTACCCTTGCCAACGCTCCCATGGTAGCCTGCACCACTTTGGGGTTGTAGCAATCTGCCGTAGCCTGTGAACAGAAGATATGGCGTATGCCAAACCAGTCGGCAAGCCGTATGATGGTACCCAAGTTACCGGGGTCTTGCACATCGTCAAGTGCAATGCACAACTCGTCAGCAGCCACCAGCGGATTGCACCCCTCCTCTTTATACGAAAAGACAGCCAACACCTCTTGCGGATGTTGCAAGAAACTGGCTCTGGTAAGTTCTTCGGTGGTTACCATGCACTTTTCGTCGGCAACGAACGCAGGGTTCTCATTCATCCATTCCGCCGTAGCTATCAGCAACCGGCAAGTGAAGTGTCCTTGCAAGTCGCCAACAACTTTCGGTCCCTCGGCAACAAACGCTTGTTCCGCTTTGCGGTTTTTTTTCATCTCCAATGAGCGGATATATTTCAGTTTGGCTTTGCTTAACATAGAAAACTTCTCTATCTTTGGTTAAAAGTACAAGCAAAGCTACGAATATTTTTTTAATTTACACTATATTTGCAAATATTTTGCACGGTAAGATGAGAAAATACAACGGTTCTGTCCCAATCATACGACTCTTTCAGGCGATAATGGCTATCTGCCTGTTTGCTTCATGTTCGTCGGTGAAATATGTCGGTGAAGATGAATACCTGCTTGACAAGGTACGTCTTACCTGCGACGTAGAGCAAGTCAACACGGCTTCACTCTCGGGTTATATCCGCCAACATCCCAATGCCCGATGGTTCAGCCTGGTGAAAGTCCCTTTAGGCATCTATTCACTTTCGGGAAGAGACTCGTCGAAGTGGATGAACCGCATGTTACAACGCATTGGTGAACCACCGGTAATCTACGATGAACAACTGGCACAACGCACCGGTCAAGACCTCCGGCAGGCATTGCAGAACATGGGATATATGGGAGCTACGGTAAACCGCATTGAACAACGCGGGAAAAAGAGACTTACACTCACCTACCGGCTCAACCCCGGTGAACTGTACTACGTAAACAAGCTTTCGACAGAAGTCGTTGACACGGCTGTAGCACGACACATCAGCGACATCGCTTCACGCTCGAAACTCTATGAAGGGATGGTATTCAACATCAACACGCTGAACGAAGAACGCCAGCGGATAGCCGACTATCTGCAAAACATGGGATACTACAAATTCACCAAAGAGTATGTGACCTTTGTGGCTGACACCATAAAAGGCACACATCAGGTGGGACTGACCATGCATGTCAGCGGATATAAAGAGCATAAAGAGGCTGACGAACAGCCCCATCCTATCTATAAAATAGGCGATGTGCGTGTGTTTGCCGAGTTTGACATGGCAAATCTGAATGCTGACCGGCAGAGACAATTCTCGACGTTTGACAGGTTTGGCATGCACTTCTACTTTCGCGACAACCTGTTGCTGCGTCCGCGCATCTATTACGAAAACAACTTCTTGCAAAAAGGAGACATCTTCCGCCAACGCAACGTAGAACGCACCTACAACTCGATGGCTCGCCTGCATGCATTGAAGTATACCAACATACACTTCCGCGAACGGAAAGATTCGTTGACCGGCGAAAACGTGATAGACAGCTACATACTGACGTCGCCCAACCGGATGCAAAGTTTCAGTGCCGAACTTGAAGGTACCAACACGGCAGGCGACTTTGGTGCAGCTGCCTCGTTGACCTACCAGCACAAGAACCTCTTCAAAGGAAGCGAAACCTTTACCATCAAACTGCGTGGAGCCTACGAAGCCATCAGCGGATTGCAAGGCTATACGAATGACAACTATACCGAATATGGCATAGAAACAAGCCTTAGCTTCCCCCGTTTCATGTTTCCCTTCTTGTCGTCAGACTTCAAACGTCGCATACGTGCATCGTCAGAGGTGGCAATACGCTTCAATGCACAAGAAAGACCGGAGTTTACACGCCGCGTAGCCTCTATGTCATGGAGTTACAAGTGGACACACCGCCAACGCATCAGCCACAAGTTAGACCTTATCGACATCAACTATGTGTATATGCCTTCGGTTTCAGAGACCTTCCGCAAAGAATATCTCGAAAACATTGCCGCCAACTCTATCTTGAAGTACAACTATGAAGACCTCTTCATAGCACGTACCGGATACTCATACTCTTATACCTCGCAACGCAACAGAAGTATGGGTGGAAGCGACCAACAGCGCAACAACCACTTCTCGATACGTACCAACATAGAGACTGCCGGAAACCTGTTCAGCCTTGTTTCGCTGGTTGACAACCAGAAGACGGCAAGCGGACAACATGCCATCTTCAACATTGCCTACGCACAATATGTGAAAGGCGACGTTGACTTTACCCAAAACTTCGTCATCGATGACCGCAACAGCCTTGTCATTCATGCAGGTTTGGGCATAGCTTATCCCTATGGTAACTCACGCATACTGCCCTTTGAAAAACGCTACTTCTCGGGTGGAGCAAACAGTGTACGCGGATGGTCAGTACGTTCGTTAGGACCGGGCAGCTTTTCGGGTAACGACCGTAAGATAGACTTCATCAACCAGTCAGGAGACCTGAAGTTGGATGTAAACCTTGAATACCGCACCTTCATGTTCTGGAAAATACATGGAGCCTTGTTCATCGATGCCGGCAATATATGGACACTGCGAAGCTATGACGAACAACCCGGTGGCGCATTCCGCTTCCATTCATTCTTTCGCGAAATAGCCGTAGCCTACGGCTTGGGTATACGCTTGAACTTCGACTATCTGATTCTGCGTTTCGATGGAGGTATGAAGGCGGTAAACCCGGCTTATCCTACAAGCAGTGCCGAATATCTGCCTATACTGAATCCGAAACTCAGTCGCGACTTTGCTTTCCATTTTGCTATCGGATATCCGTTCTGACCGTTGCTTGCAATCAACCCTCCGTTGCACAACCCCAACGGAGTTTGCCAATGACCTGACATACCGAAGCTACGTCCGTCACTCTTCAACTCCGGTGATTTTCCACACCCCTTCACTGCTTTTCAGCATATAGAGCTTGTAGAGAGCCATCTCTTCGTCCTGTTGCAGTCCGTTAATATGGTTAACCTTCATCACCTTAACTCTTGCATACGCCTTTTCTCCACGGGGCGGATAGTAACTGCGTTCAACCACAAAGGTTATATCGTCCTTCACGGAAGGTCTGTCAGAGAAACCGACAAAGCATTGCACCAACGAATCGTGCAGCTCAGTCGTACAATGTTCCTTCATCTTCTGAAAGTCCCGGTAATAATAACCTTGGGAAAATTCCGATGAAATCCTGCAAATCTCTTCATGCTCCCTATTGTCGAAGCAGGTATATATGCCTGCTATGGACAGTATGCCCACTGCCCATCTCTCAATGTGAAATTTCATAGTCTCTCTTCTTTTTCTTTTTCTATTATTTATATACTGTTTTATCGTCTCTTTTGGGTAGAGGCATTTGCGTACCTCCTCTTTTCTATGTATCATATAACACCCAAGTTGCGGAGTTGGTTCATCGAAAACCTGTTTTTTTTGCAATATCTTCAAAAAACTCATAGCCATTCACCGCTATCACCAATGGTT
>JAFUPU010000039.1 GCA_017472635.1 Bacteroidaceae bacterium | reverse complement strand
CCCTCATTGGTCTTCCAAACCAATTTCTTTTCAAAGTCCGCGCCCTTCAAGTCAACATTGATCTTGTCCAACCACTCTTGGGTAGAGACCGGCGCAAAGTCAGCGAAAAGTTTTTCTTTACTATTTGCCATAGTCTTGTTTAAAATTACTAATGTTTATACTGTTTGTGTATTTTTTCTATTCTGATTCTTACATAATACCGTGCAAAGGTAAAGAAATAAATGAAGAATGACGGTATTATTCGCGCATTTTTTCTCCCCTACCTGAAAAAAAGTTTTGGAGGAGAGGAAAAAATTTTTTTTCATGCCAATTACAAGTAAAGCTCTGTCTTTCGCTCAAATTGCCAACCCGACATTACAAACTTCACCTATTTATATTTTCACGCGCGCAAAAAATTCCCTTGCATAAAAACCCAATAAAAATAAAACGATGAAAGATTTGCCGACATTTTCATTTTACATAATTTTGCAGCGTTTTTTTACAGAAAGATTTTATGTACTGGTTAGAAAACTTATTGTTCAACACAAATTCGATAGCACACATCGTGCTACTCTACTCGTTTGTCATAGCAAGCGGTGTATTGCTTGGTAAAATGAAGATTTTCGGAGTCTCTTTAGGTGTCACCTTCGTACTTTTCGTCGGCATCCTATTGGGACATTTCGGTTTCACTGGTAACCGAGAAATCATGAACTTTATCCAAGATTTCGGGCTCATACTCTTTGTTTTCTGCATCGGACTTCAAGTAGGCCCCTCGTTCTTCTCTTCGTTCAAGAAGGGAGGCGTGACAATGAACCTCATTGCCACAGGGGTGGTATTGCTCAACATCGTGGTGATGCTCGTTTTGTGGCTGACCCTGTTCAATCCCGAAGACCTTCCCATGCTGGTAGGTGTACTTTGTGGAGCCGTGACCAACACACCCGGACTTGGTGCCGCCAGCGAGGCGCTGAGCCAAACGGGATACACTGGCCCCGACATTGCCAACGGATATGCTTGTGCCTATCCCCTCGGAGTGGTAGGCATCATCGGAGCAACAATCCTGCTACGCCATCTTTGCCGCGTGAATTTGAAGGAAGAGGAAGAAGAACTGAAACAAGAAGAAGGAAACCCACACATCAAACCACACCTGATGCATGTGGAGGTACACAACGAAGCTCTGAACGGGAAGTCCCTGATGGCCGTACGCGAGTTCCTGAACCGCGATTTCGTCTGCTCGCGCATCCTGCAAAACGGACACGTCAGCATCCCCACCCGCGATACCATTTTCCACGTGGGCGACCAGCTCTTCATTGTCTGTGCCGAAGATGATGCCGAGGCCATCATCGCCTTCATTGGGAAAAGAATCGAGGTGGATTGGGAACAGCAGGATATCAGCTCACCCCTCATTTCGCGCCGCATCTTAGTGACACAATCAAAGGTGAACGGAAAAAGCCTCGGGCAATTGCATTTCAGCAGTATCTATGGAGTCAATGTGACCCGCATCAACCGTTCAGGTATGGACCTCTTTGCCAACCCCCACCTGAAACTTCAGGTAGGCGACCGCCTGATGGTAGTAGGTCCGCAAGATGCCGTAGAGCGTGTGGCACACAAGATGGGCAATTCGCTCAAGCGGCTCGACCATCCCAACATTGTCACCATCTTTGTAGGAGTCTTCCTCGGCATCCTGTTCGGTAGCCTGCCTATAGCCATCCCAGGTATGCCCACACCCATAAAGCTCGGATTGGCCGGAGGACCGCTCATCGTAGCCATCCTCATTGCCCGCTTCGGATACAAGCTGAAGCTGGTGACCTATACCACCATGAGCGCCAACCTGATGTTGCGCGAGATAGGCCTTGCCCTTTTCCTTGCCAGCGTAGGCATCAAGGCCGGTGCCAACTTTGTAAGCACGGTTGTCGAAGGCGACGGATTGCTTTACGTCGGTT
>JAFUPU010000038.1 GCA_017472635.1 Bacteroidaceae bacterium | reverse complement strand
GTTGGGATATGAATATACAAAGCTTGATTATGGATTTTTCGCCTCTTTCCCGGCAGTAATCAACTATGGATTGAATGTGTTGAAGGGATATGTGTCTGATATGAAATATGTATTCACCAAAGAGGGAGTTAACAGCTTGGGTGGATTTGGTACTATCGGTCGCATCTTCCCCGCCCAATGGAATTGGTATCTCTTTTGGAAGATGACCGCTTTCCTCTCTATCATACTTGCAGTAATGAACATTCTGCCCATACCGGCATTGGATGGCGGACATGTGTTTTTCTTGCTCTATGAGGTGATAACTCGCCGTAAGCCCAGTGAGAAGTTTATGGAACGGGCGCAAATGATTGGTCTGGTGTTGTTGTTTGCTCTGTTGATTTGGGCAAACCTTAATGACCTTATAAGGTTCGCATTTTAGCACAATATGTTTTTGAGTAACATCCATTCATACTGAATGGCTTTGCCAGAAGAAACAGATTCTATAAGAGAGAGAGGACGTGTCTATGAATTGATGTAGACACGTCCTCTCTCTTTACTTTATAATAACCTTTTAGCTCTTATCCGTCGGAGTATCTCCTTGTTATAAATATGGAGCGTATTGGCTTGGGCTTTTCCACTCATAATTACGCGTAGACCTGCAGGGGTAATTCACCACGTAAGGCTCCGAGGGCATTAAATGCCAATGAACCCAATTCATCTTCACCGGGCATCAGCACGATGGGAGCAAGATATTCGATTTGTTTTTTCAGTTCAGCAGCGCAATAGTCGCTATGCACAATGCCTCCGGTTAGGATGATGGCATCGCATTTTCCCAATAGGGTGACATACATTGCACCCACTTGTTTGGCTATGGTGTAGAGCATGGCATCGAGCACACTTTTGTAAGGCTCTTCGCCATCGGCTGCTTTGGCTGCAATCGTTATCATGTCGTTGTTCCCTAAATGTGCCGTCAGTCCTCCCTTGCCGTTGAGCATGCGTTTGATTTGTTTCAGTGTGTATTTACCGCTAAAACACAGCTCGGCAAGTTGGTCGGCAGGGACGGTACCTGCCCGTTCGGGTGTGAAGGGACCATCGCCATTGAGTGCATTGTTGACATCAATGACTTGTCCTTGGCGGTGTGCTCCCACCGAGATGCCTCCTCCCAAGTGTGCCACTATCAGGTTCAGCTCTTCGTAACGTCGTCCGATGGATTTGGCATACCGGCGCGATACGGCTTTGCTATTCAGCGCATGGAAAATGGAGATGCGTTCGATGCCGGGTATGCCTGTGATGCGTGCTACGGGTTGTAACTCGTCTACCACCTCAGGGTCGGCGATATATGCCGGACATCCGATTTCGGATGCCAATTCTTGTGCTATGAGTCCGCCTAAGTTGCAGGCATGTTCGAGTTGGCTATGTATCAGGTCGTATTTCATCTGCTCATTGATGGCATAGACCCCGCTGGGGGTTGGTTTGAGCAGCCCTCCCCGTGCAATGATGGCATCAAACTCTAAAGGGATGCCTCCACGGTTCAGTTGGTTTAATACAAATTGTTTGCGGTATTCATATTGCTCGTTTACATGGTGAAACTGAGCCAGTTCTTTGGCTGGATGGTGTGCTCCGGCTATCCATATTGGCTTTTCATCTTCATATAGAGCCAGTTTGGTTGAGGTAGAGCCGGGGTTGATGACTAATATCTTCAAGGGTAGTTTTGTTTTGACGGGTTTGGTGATGATGTTTATTCACAAATGCAAGCCAATATCAGACTGTAATATTTTGATTCGTTGGAGTCAGCCCGTGAGGAGACGACTACCGGTGCAAGGGTGCCTGTGAGTATGCCTGCCATATCGGCTTGTCCAAAGAGTGAAACGGTTTTGTAGAATGTATTTCCCGCCTCGATATTGGGGAAGATGAGCAGGTCGGCTTGTCCGGTAACGGGTGAACTAATCCCTTTGACCTCGGCACTATGGTGGTCGCATGCGGTCTTCACATCCATAGGCCCGTCTATGTATGTTTTTCCGTATCTTCCTTCAATGGCTTGTTGCTTTAGTGCGGCATAGCTGACGGTATGAGGAAATTTCTCATTGGTTTTTTCGGTGCAATGAATCAAGGCTACCCGTGGCTCTTCGATTCCCAAGTGGCGGCATATCTTCAGGTCGTAGTCGAGTATTGCCTGATATTGTTCGAGGGTAGGGCGGGGGATAACCGCAACGTCGGAGAAAAACAATACTTTGTTGTATCCCGGTAATTGTGCTACCGTCAGGTGACTGAGCGTCTTCCCCGGTGGAAGTAATCCGTGCTGCTTGTCCAAAACGGCACGAAGCAGATTGTCGGTGTTGAGTGTCCCTTTCATTAACACACCTGCTTCGCCTTCCCTTACAGCGGTTACTCCGAGGCGGGCGGCATCGTCACCATCTGTAGCCAAACGTATCTCTACCTGTTCAGGGAAAAGCATCTTTATGCGCTCGACGTATGTCAAGTGTTCGGTGGTTGTGAAAAGCAGAAATTCGGCAATCCCCTCTCTTAAACTACGGGTGATTACATATTCGGTATGCGGGTCGTGTGGACATACTACTGCTACCTTTTTGTGGATTTGCCTTTTATGAAGGCTGTTAATCAGCTGGTCGAAATTTTGAATGGTGCTCATCTACATGTCAGATTGGTCTTACATCAGGCTTTCGTTATTCTTAGAGATTGTGCTCTGAGAGGTAGCGTTCAGCTTCAATGGCGGCTTTACATCCACTGGCAGCCGCGGTGATGGCTTGGCGGTAATGTGGATCAGCCACGTCACCGGCGGCGAACACACCAGGAACTTTGGTACGTGGAGTAGCTCCTTCGGTGATGATGTATCCAACTTCGTCGGTGTCAATCCATTCTTTGAAAATGTCGGAGTTTGGCTTGTGACCAATAGCAAGGAAAAATCCGTCAATGGCTATATCGTATCGTTCTTCATCAGCTTCTCCCAAACGCTTTACCACGTGAGCGCCTTCTACTCCGTCTTCACCGAAGAGTCCTAAGGTGTTGTGCTCGAAGAGAACTTCAATCTTCGGATTACTCAATACGCGGTCTTGCATGATTTGGCTTGCCCGCAGATAAGGCTTGCGTACTATTAAATATACTTTGTTAGCTAATCCGGCAAGGTAGATGGCTTCTTCACACGCGGTGTCTCCTCCACCTACCACGGCTACAACCTTTTTGCGGTAAAAGAATCCGTCGCATGTGGCACAAGCGCTGACTCCCATGCCGGCATATTTTTTTTCATCGTCGAGTCCCAAGTATTTGGCGGTGGCACCGGTGGAGATGATGACGGTATCGGCTTCGATAATTTTGTCATCGTCTATCGTGATTTTATAAGGCGCTTTGCTGAGGTCGGCTTGGGTGGCGATACCTTGTCGGATGTCGACACCAAATCTTTCGGCTTGTTTGCGCAGGTCGTCCATCAGCTCAGTGCCTCCGATACCTTCGGGATAACCGGGGAAATTTTCTACTTCGGTGGTGATGGTCAACTGACCTCCGGGTTGTATTCCCTCATACAATACGGGGTTAAGGTTAGCACGTCCCGTGTAAATAGCAGCCGTGTATCCGGCTGGTCCTGAACCTATAATCAGGCATCTGACTCTTTCTGTCATACGTTTTTTTCTTTATTTTGTTTTTTCCCTAATTCTTTTTTTATATCTCTTTTTGCCTCTTTATTATATATAAATCTGATGAGGCTGCTTGTTTTTTTCTTACCGGAGGTCTATTACCTCGGCATGGGGATGTTTCTTCTTGTCAAACTCAAAGTCTTTTTCGTTTGCGTTCACTCTTTGCTGGCATTGGCGGATATCGATGGTGTTGTATCCTCCGCCTTGTTCTTTCACCTTCAGATAGAGGGGAAGCAGGTCGGCTTGGGTGATATACAAGGTCACTTCACTAAAGGGGGACTTGTCGTTTTCAGCCGTAAGCCTTATTTCGTGAATGGCTTTCCCTTTGTATGAAGTCTTGTCACCCAGCCGGTAGTCATATCCTTTCCGGTATAGTTTAACAAACGAGTAGGGGTTTATGTTTTGCAACTCTTCTTCGGTAGGTTGGCTGATGTTCACCTCTTCGTTGGCGGGCAAATAACTCCATTGGGTTTCTCCGTTAAACCAAGTAATGACTGATGGAGTGGTAAGATGAAACATTTCTCCCTTTAGCACGATGGTTCCACTTGTTTCGTTTTGCGGGCTTCCGTGGTTCCATACCGTTAAGGTGAAATCGGCGCTCAGAGGGGCTGCTTTTTTAAAAGCCTCTGCCGTCTTGTCTAATATCTGTTTGGCTTTAGCCTCTTTTTGTGCGGTTGCCGTGTAAGGTAGGCTACATATAAGCAGGGTGAAAATGACTCCTATATATCTTTTCATCTTTTTTTCTACGGGTTTTGTTTGTCGGTTTGTTTTTCTTACGAAGGGAGATTACTCATTATCAGGTCTAAATCAATTTCAGTCTGACAGAGTACGTCACGTGGCTTACTGCCTTGTGCCGGTCCTACTACTCCTATCCGTTCCAATTGGTCCATGATGCGTCCGGCCCGGTTGTATCCGATAGAGAACTTGCGTTGTATCAGCGAGGTTGAGCCCTGTTGGTGTATGATGATGAGTTTGGCAGCTTCGCGTATCATCGGGTCGAGTCGGTTCATGTCAACGTCAGCGGCACCTCCGCCTCCTCCTTCACCGCCTTCGACGGGTGGTTCGGGCAGCATGAATGCACTGAGATAGCTTTGTTGGGTGCTGATGTGGCTTACTATTTGTTCGACCTCGGGTGTATCCACGAAAGCGCATTGTACACGCACCGGGTCTTGACCTTGCAAGTACAGCATATCGCCCTTGCCTATCAATTGGTTGGCACCCGGTCGGTCGAGGATGGTGCGTGAGTCAATCATAGATGAGGTGCGGAAAGCCATACGCGCCGGGAAGTTTGCTTTGATGGTTCCGGTGATGATGTTTGTTGTTGGGCGTTGGGTCGCAATAATCATGTGTATACCTACGGCACGTGCCAATTGGGCGATACGTGCAATAGGGAGTTCCACCTCTTTGCCGGCGGTCATTATCAGGTCGCCAAACTCGTCAACGATGACTACAATGTAGGGCAGGTATTTGTGTCCTTTTTCAGGGTTCAGTTTGCGCTCTATGAATTTGTTGTTGTATTCTTTGATGTTACGTGCACCGGCACTTTTCAGCAGGTCATATCGAGTGTCCATTTCTACACATAGCGAGTTCAGTGTCATGACCACTTTTTTAACATCGGTAATGATGGCGTCGTCTCCGTCAGGAAGTTTGGCAAGGAAATGATTCTCGATAGGGGCATAGATGCTGAACTCCACTTTTTTGGGGTCGATGATAACAAATTTCAGTTCTGCCGGATGTTTCTTGTATAGCAAAGAAGTTACGATGGCGTTTAGTCCGACAGATTTACCCATACCTGTAGCACCGGCAACAAGCAGGTGAGGAGCTTTTGCCAAATCAAACATGTATACTTCGTTACTGATGGTTTTTCCTACGGCAACGGGCAATTCCAACTCGCTCTCTTGGTATTTTTTGCTGGCAATGATTGACTCCATCGATACGATGCGCGGATTTTTGTTTGGCACTTCGATACCGATGGTACCTTTTCCCGGGATTGGCGCAATGATACGTATACCCAATGCCGAGAGGCTCAGTGCAATGTCGTTTTCCAGGTTACGTATTTTTGCAATGCGTATGCCCGGTGCCGGCGTAATCTCGTAAAGGGTGATGGTAGGTCCTACAGTCGCTTTGATAGAGGCAATTTTCACCCCGAAGTTGAGTAGCACCTCTATAATGCGATCTTTGTTGGCATTCAACTCTTCACTGCTTACTGAAGGAGCTATGTTGTCATACTTCTTCAACAGGTCGAGGGTGGGATAGTGGTAGTTCTCCAGGTCTAATTTGGGGTTGTATGGTTCTAAATCAGGACCTTGATATGCTTCATCCTCTTCGGTTCCTCCTTCTTCAACTATCATCTCAATCTCTTTCTCTTCTTGTTCCGTTTGTTCGGCATCAGCTTCTTCCTCTTGTGGAGTGTCATCCGTATCCAAAGGTATCTCTACGGCGAGTTGTTTCACTTCGTCGTTCTCTTTTTCCTCTTCTTCTTGAGTCTCTATTGTCAGTTCTATCTCTTGACTGGTATCCTCCTCTTGTTCAGCCGGTAAGGGCTCTTCTTTGTTTGATGTGCCCTTTGTCCGTTTCCATCTCTCCAACGAAATTTCGGGGTGCAATATGCGTCTTATCAGGTTCATGGTTTCGCGGCTCAGGTAGATGGCGAACAGGATGGCTACGGCAAGCAGCAACAGGCATACGCCCGGAGTTCCGATTTGTGATTCGAGCCATAGGCTCACATTGTGTCCGTGCATTCCTCCGGGGTAGATGTGTGATTTGTCAAAGGTCCCTTCAAACAGAAATCCCAAAGCTATAGAAAACCAGATGAGCAGCAACGAGCAGCAGAAAAACCATTTGGTGAGTACAATATTGTAAGCACGCATCAGCTTCAAACCCGCTACTCCCAAGAATATGACGATGAAAAACGAGGCAAGTCCGAAGCAACCATTAATCAAGAAATTGGCTATCAAGCTTCCCTGCACCCCCGAGTGGTTTTGTATGTCTGTATTCATGCCCATGTCGTGTGCTTCAGGTGCTTCCAATATGCTATGGTCGGCAGCACCGGTAGTCAAGAAGGATACAAAGGTTATCAACAGGTAAAATGCCATGAATACACACAGCAGACCTGTGACAAATTGCACCACCTCATTCTTTTTGGGGTTAGTCAGCATTTGGATGAATTTATTGGGCTCTTTTTGGGGTTTTGCGCTCACTTTTTCTTGTTTTTTCTTCGCCATGACAGTTCAATTTTAGTAACCAGCTGCAAATTTAATATGATTTTGCGAACTTTTGGTCGAATTGCTCCTTTTTTTTTCTACCTTTGCACCTTTAAACAGAAATTATGGAAGATAAAGAACCCGTCATATTTAACAGAGATACGGTTGAGTTTGTGACCGTAGCTGCTGAATTTTGTGCATTTCTTGAACGTACAGAGCGTCTCCAGCGCCGCGAATTTGTAGATACAATCTTGAAAATTCTGCCCTTGTTATATATCAAAGCTTCTATGTTGCCTGCTTGCGAGGTTGAGAGCGAAACCCTGCCCGAAACCTTTGTAACGGAGGAAGATTACGAGTGTTTGCGATACTCGTTGGCTTCTCTGATGGCTGAACATGACGATTACCTTGAAGTCTTCCTTCAGGATATGGTATATAGCGATACTCCCATCACCCGGCGTATTTCAGAAGACTTGGCAGACATTTACCAGGATGTCAAAGACTTTGTGAGTGTATTCAAACTCGGTTTCGATGAAACGATGCACGATGCACTCGCCCTTTGTCGCGAGCATTTTGCCCTCTATTGGGGACAGACGTTGGTAAATACCATGCGTGCCTTGCATTGTGTGAAGTATACGTTAGAAGCCACTGCCGATGAAGCGGGTGACGAGCATGAAATGATGGATGATGAAAATGCCGACTGGTTAGTATGATGGTAACATTAAAATCCCGAATAGATAAAAAAGAACTATCTCTGATGTTGCCCGTAGCATTCAGCGGACGCATTATTGTTGTACAGAGCGAGTTGGAGGCAAACAAAGCCGTAGATTACCTGATGGCACAACCTCTGGTGGGTATTGATACAGAAACACGTCCCTCTTTTACGCGAGGAGTTGTCAACAAGGTAGCACTCTTGCAAGTATCAACGTTAGATACCTGTTTTCTTTTCAGATTGAATGTTATTGGAATTTGTCCTGCCATCAAACGCTTTCTCGAGAGTGAGCAAGTGGTAAAGGTCGGACTTTCGTTGAAAGACGACTTTACTGTTTTGCGCAGGCGTACCGATTTTATTCCGGGTGGCATGGTTGACCTTCAGCACTTGGTGAAAGAAATGGGCATAAAAGAGTTGAGCCTGCAAAAAGTATATGCAATCTTCTTCGGACAAAAAATCTCTAAGGCACAGCGACTGAGCAATTGGGAGGTCGACGTATTGACCGACAAACAGAAAATTTATGCAGCCACCGATGCCTGGGCATGTGTGATGATATACAATCGGATGAATGACTTGAAGGAAACGGGCGACTATGTGATAGAGTCTTTGGACGAAGAAGAGTCGGTTGCGGGGTGAACTTGCGAAAAGGTCGGATGATAACAAACTGATTGAAGAGATAACTTCAGTGCTTTTTAGATAAGAAAACTACATTGACACTATGAAATATTTGAATGTGCATTTGAAAGCGGGGAAAGAGGAGTCGTTGAAGCGCTTCCACCCGTGGATATTCTCGGGAGCTATCCACCACATCGAAGGAGAACCGGAAGAGGGTGAAGTGGTGAGAGTGCTGACCTCGAAAAACGAGTTTATAGCCGTCGGACATTTCCAAATAGGCAGCATTGCCGTAAGGGTGCTTTCGTTTGCCGATGAGCCGATTGATGCCGCCTTTTGGCACCGTCGCTTATCCGTTGCTTACGAAATGCGTCGCGCCATAGGTGTGGCAACACGTGCCGACAACAATACCTATCGTTTGGTGCACGGTGAAGGTGATAACTTGCCCGGCTTGGTTATTGACGTATACGGAAAGACGGCTGTTTTGCAGGCACACTCTGTGGGTATGCACGTATGCCGTATGCAGATTGCTCAGGCATTGGCTGAAGTGATGCAGGGAGTGATTGAAAATATCTACTACAAGTCAGAGACGACGCTGCCTTATAAAGCCGATTTAGGACAAGAAAATGGTTTCATCGTAGGAGGAAGTCCCGACAATGTGGCAACTGAGTATGGATTGAAGTTTCATGTTGACTGGTTGAAGGGGCAGAAAACAGGTTTCTTTGTCGATCAGCGCGAAAACCGTTCGTTGCTCGAACGCTATGCCCAAGGACGATCGGTGTTGAATATGTTCTGCTATACCGGCGGATTCTCGTTTTATGCCATGCGCGGAGGCGCCAAGCTCGTCCATTCGGTTGACAGCTCGGCAAAGGCTATCGACCTTACCAACCGCAATGTCGAACTCAATTTCCCGGGCGACCCGCGTCATACGGCATACGCCGAAGATGCCTTCAAATACCTCGACCGCATGGGCGACCAGTACGACCTTATTATCCTCGACCCACCGGCTTTTGCCAAGCACAAGGATGCGCTTCGCAACGCCCTTCAGGGATACCGGAAACTCAATGCCAAGGCATTCGAAAAAATCAAGCCCGGTGGAATCTTGTTCACCTTCTCATGCTCGCAGGTGGTCACTAAGGACCATTTTCGCACAGCGGTGTTTACTGCTGCAGCAATGAGTGGACGTCGTGTGCGTATTCTGCATCAACTGACCCAACCAGCCGACCACCCGGTGAATATCTATCACCCCGAGGGAGAATACCTCAAAGGGCTGGTGCTCTATGTCGAATAACTCCGTTATAGTTGCGTTTGTTTTAAATAAAGTTAAAAAGTATGGCTTTTCAACGGATAGTTATTGTACATTCGGAGAAAAGTACTACCTTTGCACCGTGTTTTTCATGGTATTAGATTTAAGGTTAATGGAAGATTGGTTGTCGGGAGACAACCTTCTTTTTTTTGTGCCTATCTGAATCACTGGTACTGACCCATCATATCTTATTTTTGGTTTCTCTTCCCTCCCCATCATGTTTGTTTCTTTATTCATCCCTTCCGTTTCACCTCTATCCGACTGTACTTCAGTTTTTTGCAGGTGAAAGGAGACTGTTTCATCCTCTCTTCACTGGAGTTTCTATTCTCACCTCCTCCCTTCACCTGTTTTCTGCTGTTCTACAGTCAGTTACGGGTGAAAGAAAGTGCCTCGCGCAGTTGAAAGGTTGGAAGGTTGAGGAGTTTGGAAAATATAATAATCTGCGTCATCCGCGTGCCATTAAAGTGGTTGAAGGGCGTGGAAGAAGGATGAAAGTATCTCATTTCACCCGTAACCGTTTGTTATATAGCGCGATACGGGTGAAATGAAACGAGCGGAATGAGGTGATGTGAATACAAGTAGAGAGAGAGGAATGAGAATGTCAATTTTGTAGCAACGGATATAACAAATGTCTCATTTCACCTCTATCTAACATGGAATGAGACGTTTACGGAATGAACTTTCCGCAAGGCTGATTGGGTGCTCGATTTTCTCAATTATATCCTCGCTATTTGAAAAAATCTCCTGGACATAGCTTCGTCTGTTGCAGGACTCAGCCACATGAGTCCTGCAATTGGTGAGAGTGAGTCCTGCAACAGAAGAGAGTGAGTCCTGCAACAGAACGCTCCGAGTCCTGCCACTTTTTATTGGGGCAGAAGCTTTACGAACCCGGCAATTCCCTTCCCATTTTTTATCGGGTGAAAATCACAAAGCCGTCTTCATCGTATGCTCCGTTGCAGATGCTATCCTCAAGTTCTACGTCTGCCCGGATGTGGTATTTTGTCTTTTGTCTGGGCAGGGGGATGGTGATGCTTGCATTGCCGTTTTCGTCAGTCACTCCTTCTATGCCCTCTATCACTATGTCGCAGTGGGGAACCGGTCGGTAGCTCTTGCTGTCGATGAGCCGGAACTTTACGGAGCCATATTGGCGAGGGTTTCGGCAAATGTTCAGGGTGATGCGGTCGGTGAGTAGCAATGTGGTGTCTGTCCTGTTGTACAGGTTCAGCGAATCAGTGACCGTCACTCTCACCTTCCTTCCAAACTCTTTTCGTGGGATGTTGGGGAATATGGCTGTGTGGTTAAGGTTGCTGATGACTTTGGTTATCTTGTCATTGTCAAGTGTGAGGGTCACCTTCACGTCCCGCAATGGCGGCAACGATGCGTTTGCGGCAGAGGTCTCCCGAAGCCCTACACGCACGTCTACCGGACGGTTCATGTCCCATGCACCGTATAGAGCCGAAAGCACCATCACTGTGCCCACACACCATGCGGCAGCCTTCTCTATCAGCTGTCTCCGGTGGCGTTGCCAGATGGAGTCGAACTCCACACCCAACAGTTTGGTCACCAGTTGCACATAGGCGCGTTCCCTGTTCAGGTAGGCACTGCGGAACACCTGTTCGTGGATGTTCACCCCCAAGTACCCGTCCAACCCCAGTTCCTTGATAACCGGGTTGTAACACTCCGTCTCCTCGTCGCCACTGTTGGGTACCCCGTCTATGATGAAGAAATAGATGCGGTCTGCCCTTCCGAGGCTATGGAAATAGCGAATCTCCTTGCCCACCCAGTCCGACTGTGCCGACTGTGCCGAGCATACCACTATCAGGTTTTGCGATGCCCGTAACCTTGCCTTCAGCTCCTCGTCCAAGTCCCCGGGCTGTATCTCATAGGGGGCAAAGAACACGGGCTGTATCGGTTTCCGTTCCCATCCCCGTTCGCTGCACAGCGTGGCAGGCATCTTGTACGATTCCAACTTGCGCTGTAACCGTCTGCCCCACTTCGTGTCCTTCTGGTTGTAGCTGATGAAGGCGAAATATTTGTAAGTAGTGGTATTATTGTTCATTTTCATTCTTCCATTTACGATAAGCGTCATTCACCAGCTGTCTCTCTTTTTTTCCTACATACTTCAGCCCCAATCCTGCACCGATTGTATTTTCGAAATCGTATCGCTTTATCACACCCTCTTTCATTAATAGTAAAGATTTGGGTTTTCCTTTCAGTTCCGAATTCTTATCAAACAGATTCATTGAACAATCCTGGTTCCAATCCGCAAATTCCAACAACAAATACTCACCTGCCAAACCTTGTTTTGCTGCGGGAGTATCGCCACCAATTATCGTGGCTGTAAACACATATTCTGTTTTCACTTTCAAATATTCACCCTGAGAATAGTTAATAAAACCTATATTGTTCAGAGTGGTGGCTACATTGGGATGGTTATCTCCAACGACAGCCCGCAAAATCTTCAAGGCTTCCTTGTGAAGTGACAATGCCTGTGCATATTCTCCCTGAGAGAAGTAAACCAAACCTATATTGTTCAGACAGGTGGCTACATTGGGATGATTCTCTCCAAAGACAGCCCGCTGAATCTTCAAAGCTTCCTTGTGAAGTGACAATGCCTGGGCATAGTTACCTTGATATCCGTAGACTAAACCTATATCGCTCAGACAGGTGGCAACATTGGGATGATTCTCCCCAAAGAATGCCCGCCGAATCTTCAAAGCTTCCTCGTAATAGGACAATGCTTGGGCATAGTTGCCCTGAGAATTGTAAACATTACCTATATTGTTCAGAGTGGTGGCTACATCGGGATGGTTCTCCCCAAAGATTGACCGCTTAATCTTCAAGGCTTCCTTGTGAAGTGACAATGCCTGGGCATAGTTACCTTGAGATTCGTAGACTGAACCTATATTGTTCAGAGTGGTGGCTACCTTAGGATGGCTCTCCCCAAAGATTGACCGATCAATCTTCAAGGCTTCCTTAAAATAGGACAATGCCTGTGCATATTCACCCAGAGAATTGTAAACATAACCTATATTGTTCAGACTCATAGCTACATCGGGATGGTTCTCTCCAAAGACAGCCCGCCAAATCTTCAAGGCTTCCTCGTGATGTGACAATGCCTGTGCATATTCTCCTTGAGAGGAGTAAACTGTACCTATATTGTTCAGACAGGTGACCACATCGGGATGGTTCTCTCCAAAGACAGCCCGAAAAATCTTCAAGGCTCCCTCGTAATGTGACAACGCTTGGGCATAGTTGCCCTGAGAGGAGTAAACTGTACCTATATTGTTCAGGCTGTAGGCTACATTGGGATGGTTCTCCCCGAAGACAGCCCGCTGAATCTTCAAGGCTTCTTCGTGATGTGACAATGCCTGAGCATATTCACCCAGAGAATTGTAAACCGAACCTATATTGTTCAGACTCATAGCTACATCGGGATGGTTCTCTCCAAAGATAGCCCGCCAAATCTTCAAGGCTCTCTCGCAATGTGACAATGCCTGTGCATATTCACCCTGAGAGGAGTAAACCAAACCTATATTGTTCAGACTGCTGGCTACATCGGGATGGTTCTCTCCAAAGAGTGACCGATTAATCTTCAAGGCTCCCTCGTAATGTGACAATGCTTGGTCATATTCTCCCTGAGAGGAGTAAACATAACCTATATTGTTCAGACTGGTGGCTACCCATTCACTATGCTCACCATATTGCTTCCTCGCATTGCGCAAACTGCGTTGATAATAGAATAGGGCTTTTCCATAATCAGCCAAATTCTCGTCAAGATATATCCCTGCCTCATTCTGCCACTCCACCCTTGTGGTATCCAACAGAGCGCGTCGCTCCAAATAGAAGGCGGCAGAATCGTGCAGAAACTGTTGCGAGAAGATTTCGTAACGCTTATAGAAGTTGTCCGCTATCTTCTCTAACAGCTGTTTTTCATACGCTTCGTTCTGTGCCTGTACGGTCTTGTCGCGGGCCAGCGATGCCTCCTTGTCGGCAATAATTTCTCGCCCTGCCGCATTCTCCTCACGTATCATCCGCAGCGTGTCTTCCATGGCAAACACATCCCCTTGGGTGCGGAGGAGCGAGTCGGCACGCACCAATTGTCCCGAGCGGATGAAGTGGGCAAACCTGCGGTCGAAGTCACTCATGCGGTCGAAATCCATCTTGGCATAACGTTCAGCCATGTCGCTGACGAGCTTTTCCTCGTTGGCCTGAGCATCGACCAGTTGTTGACGGAGCCGCTGTGCCTCTTCCCGGCTGATTTGGTTGGCAGCCTGCAACTGCTTGATTTCCTCCTGCCGCTTGCGATAGTTTTTCATCAGCACTTCGCGGGCACGCATCTCCTCGTCCAAGCGGTCCTCGTTTATTTCATACTGTGTGGTCACCAGAATATCTTTGGGAGTGGGGGAGTAATTGAAAAAGCGTCCCAATTCGTCCATGTCCACCAATTGGTACTGCTCCTGCGACGTGTTGTCCACATAGGTCACCTTTTCGATGGAGTACTTGCCGCCCGGTACGGGAAAGGACAACAGCCCCTCCGCCTTGCTCTCGTGCGTATTGCCGTCCCGAATTTTCACAAAAGCTCCGGACAAGCCACGTCCGGGAATCACATTGCCATTGTCATCGAGTTTGCCTCGCGTCTTCACGATGGCCTGTTGGTTTTGAGCCAGAAGGCTGACAGCCATGCATAGCGTTACTGAGATGGTGAGGAATTTTTGCATAGATAGAAATCACTAACGTTGATGGGTACAAAAGTAGTAAAAAAAATCTTCTGATAAACTTTTGATGAAAGAAAAGTAAAATGGAGTGATTAATTCTTTTAAAAAACAATCTCTTCCCCCTCTATGTAGAGAAGGAAGAGAATAACTTTATAAAAAAATGATGCTGTTTTACGGTGCGTACCCCCATCAATCCCGGAAGCGGAAAGAGTTTGCTTCGCGCAATACGGCTGCTTCTGTACGGCGGATGGAGTTGAGTGTCATGCCGAGCAGGATGAGGGTGACTACCGGAGCGGCTACTCCCCACCATGTCAGTGATGAGCTGATGGCGTCCAACGCATGTTGGTAGTAGAGGAAATATCCTCCATAAGTAATCAGATAACCCACCGTAACGATGGTGTTGAATAGGGTCGATCGTTTTTGCAGCTCATAGTTTTGATAGAAAGTGAGCAGCAAGGTGAAAAGGGACACCATGGCAATCACCACTGCCAATACCATCAGTGCCCAAGGGGCATTGCTGATGGGGGTGTCGACACCTGCTTGTACGAGACTGGTGCTGCTCAGCTGATAGTCGGCAAGTGCACCCCCTTGGGTGACAGGAGCCTTGAATATAGCCAGCGTGCTCAACGAACTGGTGACCATCAGTGCGGTGGCAAGAATCAAAAAGATACGTTGAGAGAGTTTCTTCATTGTCTCCTCCCTCCTCTGTTAAAGGTTGTTTTGGAGTTTGTCTTTCTCTTTGGCAGGGTTGCGGAAGTAAACCTTGTGTTCGCTATACTCCTGTGCAGCTATGAGAGTGGCTTTGGGAAGTTTTTCGTAGAAACGTGAGATTTCAATCTGTTCGCGGTTCTCGAATACCTCTTCGAGGTTATCGTTGAATGATGCAAACTCTTGCAACTTTTTAGAGAGTTCTCCCTTCATCTCTTGCGAAATCTGGTTGGCGCGTTTGCCGATGATGGCTACGGTTTCATAGATGTTTCCGGTGTCTTCGCACAAGTCCATCAGGTCACGTGTGACGGTGTTGGTAGGAGCATTTGTCTTTTTGTAATCCATAATTTTTCGGTTTTTATTTAGTTGTTTTTTCTTTTCTTGATTTATCTTTTGTTTGCCAATTTTTCTTCTAACCGGCTTACATCCTTCATGATGTCTTCCACCTCTTTGGTATGTTTGCTTTGTGGAAATTCGTTCTTGAAGGCATAATATTCGTCGATAGTTTCACGCAATCGTTCGAGCTTCTTCTCTTCAACGCTCTGCAATGCCATTTGGTATCGTGCTCTGAGTATAAGCACAGAAAGTTCTTCGCGCAGACTTGTGTAGGGATAGTCTTGCAAAGCATTTTGTGCGGTGACGATGCATGAGGTGTAGTTGTTTCCTCCGTTTGAACCACTATTAAGGAAATAGGGACCGAGTTTGTAATAAAGCAATGCAGACTCATACTCTTTTTTCACGAGATTGTCTTGCAACTCGAAAAGCATTTTTTGAATTTCAGCCTTACGTGTACTTTGCGGATAGTACTCCATGAACAGTTGCAGCTCTTGGATAGCCTTTATTGTAGAGCTTTGGTCGAGCCTTGGTTCGGGTACATCGAAATAGAGCGTCTTTCTGCTATGGAAGCGTGCTTCTTCGGTGTAGATGCCTTGTGGATAGTTTTTGTAGTAGGTGACGAAATAGTGTGAAGCCGTTTGGTAGTCGCCCATACCATAATAGCACATACCAAGCATGTAGAGTGACTCTTCGCCTTTGTCGGTCCCCTTCATGATGGCTATCAGTTCTTCAAGTAATGAGGCAGCTTTGCTGTATTTGCCAGAGATGTAATACTCTTTGGCGGCTTCGTATTTGTACTCGTAATCGGTGCTTTTGAGCAGTGTATTGTAATTGCTGCAAGCACTGAAAAGGAGCAGTGCCGTGAGGTATATTCCTATTGTTTTTTTCATTTCAAATCAAAATAATGGTGCAAATTTACGGATATCCAGCGAATTATACAATTAATCGATGTTTTTTAATGCAAAAATAACTTATAAGTTAGCTTCTCTTGCGATTTTATGCGTAATTTTACACCCTGTTTTCAAAAAAAAGAGGATTTTTTCGTATGGATTTCGAACTTATCTCAGACTATGAGCCAATGGGTGACCAGCCGGAAGCCATTTCCCAACTCACTGAAGGGGTGAGGCAGGGGGTGCCTGCACAGACGTTGTTGGGAGTGACAGGGTCGGGTAAGACTTTTACCATAGCCAATGTCATCAAAAACATACAGAAACCCACTTTGGTGCTGAGCCATAACAAAACGTTGGCGGCACAACTCTATGGTGAGTTCAAAAGCTTTTTTCCCCATAATGCGGTAGAGTATTATGTCTCATACTATGACTATTATCAGCCCGAGGCTTATCTGCCCAGCAGCGACACCTATATAGAAAAAGATTTGGCTATCAATGATGAGATAGACAAATTGCGTTTGGCAGCAACTTCTTCGCTCCTTTCGGGAAGGAAAGATGTGGTGGTGGTTTCGTCTGTATCGTGCATCTATGGTATGGGCAATCCTGCAGACTTCTACAACAATGTCATCGAGGTAAAACGAGGCATGTTGCTCGATCGTAATGTGTTGCTCCGCAGGTTGGTAGACTCGCTATACATGCGCAACGATGTCAGTTTTGAGCGTGGAAACTTCAGGGTAAAGGGAGATACGGTAGACATCTATTTGGCGTATGCCGATAACCTGTTGAGGGTGGTCTTTTGGGATGACGAGATTGATGCTATAGAAGAGGTGGATGCCGTATCAGGCATGAAGTTGGGCGAGTTTGACGAGTATAAGATTTATCCAGCCAACCTTTTTATGACCACCAAGGAGAGTACCCTTCGTGCTATTCACCAGATAGAAGATGACTTGACGCTGCAAGAGGCTTATTTCCGCGAAATGGGTAAGGAGTTTGAAGCAAAGCGCTTGCATGAGCGGGTGACCTATGATATGGAGATGATACGCGAGTTAGGGCATTGCTCAGGCATAGAGAACTATTCCCGCTATTTCGATGGGCGTCAGGCAGGAAGCCGTCCCTATTGCCTATTAGATTTCTTCCCCAAAGATTTTTTGTTGATAATAGATGAGAGTCACGTGAGCGTTCCTCAGATAAGGGCTATGTATGGAGGTGACCATGCACGGAAAGTAAACCTGGTAGAGTATGGCTTCAGATTGCCTGCAGCTATGGATAATCGCCCGTTAAAGTTTGAAGAGTTTGAGGCACTGACTCCGCAAACCATCTACGTGAGTGCAACACCCGCCGATTATGAACTGGTGCGTAGCGAAGGAGTGATAGTAGAGCAGGTGATACGACCAACCGGGTTGCTTGATCCCGTGATAGAGATGCGACCCAGCGAAAATCAGATAGACGACCTGATGGAAGAGATTCAACAACGGGTCGAGAGGGAAGAGCGTGTGTTGGTGACAACCCTGACGAAGCGCATGGCAGAAGAGCTGACCGAATACCTGCTCGACCATGATGTACGGTGCAACTACATACACTCTGACGTGGACACACTTGAACGCGTAAAGATAATGGATGATTTGCGTGCCGGGCTTTATGACGTGTTGGTGGGTGTAAACCTTTTGCGCGAAGGGTTAGACCTGCCCGAAGTTTCGTTAGTGGCTATATTGGACGCTGATAAAGAGGGCTTCTTGAGAAGTCATCGGTCGCTTACTCAAACGGCAGGGCGTGCGGCAAGAAATATCAACGGAAAGGTGATTATGTATGCGGATAAGATAACAGAGAGCATGCAACTTACCATCAACGAAACCAACCGTAGAAGAGAAAAGCAATTGGCATATAATGAGGCAAACGGAATTACCCCCAAGCAGATAAAGAAAGATAGGAAGATGACTGACCTCATCAGTGCAGGAAACTCAAAGCAAGAGGAGACGAAGGGAGTGAAAAACTATGGCGAACAGGTGCAAGTACCGACCCTTGCAGCCGACCCTATAGTCGAATATATGTCGCGAGGACAACTGGAAAAGAGCATCGAACGTACACGCAAGCTGATGACCGAAGCTGCTAAACGCCTTGACTTTATAGAGGCAGCCCAGTATAGAGATGAATTGCTGAAATTGCAGGAGATTTTAGAAAAGAAAGTCTGACGACTAATCTTTTTTCCCAAAAGAGTTGTTTCTAAAAGGCATGAAATGATAGCAACCGAAAAAATATATAGCAAGAAATGAAAAGACAAGTTTTATATGTAATATGGGCGGCAATGGCGCTTTGTTGTGTTGCCGTACCTGCCAAGGCACAACAAAACAAAGTATTGACCCCATTGGTCAAGACTCTGCAAGTGGTGGCAAACGGTAATTGGATGGCACCACCTGTCATCGGATTGGGAGGAGACGAGTATGTGGAAATCTCGTTTGACGAGCTGACGCATGAATATCATCGCTATACCTATAAAATTGTACATTGTAATGCCGACTGGACACCCAGCGATTTGTTTGAGACAGACTATTTGTCGGGATTTAACGATAACGTCATAGAAGATTTCCAGAATTCGTTGAACACAACGATGCTCTACACTCATTATCGATTTGAACTTCCCAATGCCGAAGCAAATTTGTTGTTGCCCGGAAATTATCGGGTAGACATCTACAACAACGATGATGACGAAGAGGGAGATGGTGAGGGCAAATTGGTGGCACAAGCCTGTTTTTCGGTCATCACCCCTAAAGTAGGAGTGAGTGCCACGGTGACAAGCAATACCGATATCGACACCAACGAAAGTCACCAACAGGTGAGTTTCAATATCAACTATCAGGCGATGAATGTAGTGGCACCACAAAGTGAGTTCAAAGTGAGGGTCTATCAAAATCTAAGGACAGACAATGTGGTGACCGATTTGCAACCGACTTACATCTTGCCTAACCAACTGCAATATGTGCATAATCGGAAGCTGATTTTTGATGCGGGTAATGAGTATCGGAGGTTTGAAATAATCAACGTCCATTATGCAACCCAAGGAGTTGAACGCATTCTCTATTTCGACCCCTATTATCATGCCATGCTCTATCCTGACCAACCCCGGTTGGTGTATAGCTATGACGAAGACCAAGATGGACGCTACCTTATCCGTTATGACATGGCGCAAGACAACGATACTGAGGCAGATTATCTGTTCGTGCACTTCACCCTTGACTATGAAAAGCCCTTGTTGGCGGGTGATTTTTACCTGAACGGAGCATTCACCTATGGCGGCTTTACTCCCGAATTTGCCATGACTTACAACGAACAAGAGAAAGCTTATGAAAGCATACAATTGTTGAAACAAGGAGCCTACAACTGGCTCTATCTTTATGTGCCTGAAGGGGCAACGCAAGGAGAAACAGCACCTGCCGCAGGTAATTTCTATGAAACAGAAAACGAATACCTGGTGCTTGTCTATCACCGTCCGTTTGGTGGAAGGTATGACCAACTGGTGGGGATGCAGCAAGTCAAATTCACACAGGGAGAGTGAGACTATTCGGTGTCGTCCTCCCCTTTCAAAATAGGTAATCCCAGGTGATATTTTACCGCCAATATGCGTACGATGAATACGCAGGCACCGCTGATACACTCGTTGATGATAACGTCGACACCCAGCCATGCGCAAAGTCCATAACACAAACCACCGATGACGCATGCCAATGCATAAATCTCTTTGCGGAAAATCAATGGTATTTCGTTGATGAATACGTCGCGAAAGACACCTCCGGCGGCACCTGTAATGGTACCCATTATGACCGCAACCCATAAGGGAAATCCAAGGTCGAGTGTCTTTTCAACACCTACTACGGTGAAAAGGGCAAGACCTATCGTGTCGAAAATAAAGAAAGTGATTTGCTGGTTTATCAACCGTTTGCCGAAAAGTATAACCCACAACAAGGCTATACCCGAGCAGATGAGATACATGGGGTTGGTCATCCAAATAGGCGTGACACCCAACATCAAGTCGCGCAGTGTACCTCCGCCAATGGCCGTTACAACCCCTACCACATAAGCTCCAAACAGGTCAAAACGCTTGGCTGAAGCCAAACGGATACCACTGATGGCAAATGCAAAAGTCCCGATAAAATCGAGAATCTCCATGAAACTGGGGAAAGCAATCGTAGTCATGAGTATGTTTTTTTATTGTGCTACATTGTTGACCGGAGTTCCTGCAAGAAATTGCTTGAGGTTATACACAGCCGTCTTCATTAGTCGGGTGCGTGCTTCGGATGTAGCCCATGCGATATGTGGAGTGATGAAGCAATTGCGGGCACTCAATAAAGGGTTGTCATTTGTTGGAGGCTCTTGCGAAAGTACGTCCAAACCTGCGGCATAGATGTGGTGTCCATTCAAGGCATCAGCCAAATCTTGCTCGTTGACCAGTTGTCCGCGTCCTGTGTTGATGAGTATGGCTGAAGGTTTCATTGTGTGTAATCTTTCGGCATTGACAATCTCATAGGTCTCTTCGTTAAGCGGACAATGCAGGCTTACGACATCTGATGAGGCAAACAATTCATCCAACGACATCTTTTCTATGCCAGTCGGAAGTGATTGGGAATCTTTGGATGTATAAGCGCATACTTTCATGCCAAAAGCCAAGGCTATGCGGGCGGTAGCCATGCCTGTATTCCCTAATCCCACTATGCCCATCTGTTTGCCGGCAAGTTCGAGCAAAGGCATGTCCCAATAGCAGAAGTCGGTTTGGTTGCACCAACGCCCCTGTTGGTTTGCTTGTGCATAGTGTCCGACCTGTTGGGTGATGTTGAGCAAGTGTGCAAAAGCCATTTGTGCTACCGAGTCAGTGCTGTATGCAGGTATGTTTGTCACGATGATACCTTTGCGACGGGCAGCTTCGATGTCAACCACATTGTATCCGGTAGCAAATACACCGATGTATTTCAAACAGGTGAGTTGCTCTATTGCTTGGGCGTTAATTACAACCTTGTTAGTCATTAACACGTCGGCATCTTGTGCCCGCATCAACAATTCTTCGGGTGAAGTACGCTCATAGATCACACATTCACCTAATGCCTCCATTTCTTTCCACGAAAGGTCACCGGGGTTAGCGGCAAATCCGTCAAGTACAACAATCTTCATTTTCGTCCTATCGTTTTTCCTTCTTTAAATTCATTCGTAATTTTTGTCTTTCCACAATGTTTTCATCCGTTCTTTCAGTTTGGATTCAGCCGGATTGTCTTGTGGCATCCAAAATTGTGCATCTTTCAGCTCATCGGGCAAGAATTGCTGCTCTACAAAGTGCCCCTCATAGGCGTGGGCATACTTGTAGTCCTTGCCATAGCCGAGTTGCTTCATTAGTTTGGTGGGTGCATTGCGCAGATGCAGAGGGACGGGGCAATTGCCGGTAGCACGCACTGTTTCAATGGCAGCATTGATGCCCATGTAGGCAGAGTTGCTCTTTGGGCTGGTGGCAAGGTATACGGTGGCTTCAGCTAAAGGTATGCGTCCTTCAGGCCATCCGATTTTCATGATGGTGTCGAAAGCCGCATTGGCGAGCAACAGTGCATTGGGGTTTGCCAAACCGATGTCTTCTGCTGCTGAGATGACCAGCCGGCGTGCAATGAAAGCGGGGTCTTCTCCTCCCTCAATCATGCGTGCCAGCCAATAAAGAGCACCATCAGGGTCGCTTCCGCGGATAGATTTGATGAAAGCCGAGATGATGTCATAGTGCAACTCACCTCCTTTGTCGTAAGCGAGAGGGTTTTGTTGTAAGCGTTCAACCACTTTTTCGTCAGTGATGGTGACTTCCGTTTCTGAATCGGCATCGACCACCAGCTCGAGGATGTTGAGCAATTTGCGGGCATCACCTCCTGAATAGCGGAGTAGGGCATCGGTCTCTTTCAATTGTACGTGTCGGTGTTTCAATTGCTCATCGGTGGTGACGGCTCGTTGCAACAGTTCCAACAAATCGTCTTTCTCCAATGATTTTAATACATAGAGTTGGCACCTCGAAAGCAGGGGGCGGATCACTTCAAACGAGGGGTTTTCAGTAGTGGCTCCGATTAAGGTCACCGTTCCCTTTTCAACGGCACCTAAGAGGGAGTCTTGTTGAGACTTGCTGAAACGGTGTATCTCATCGATAAAAAGGATAGGGCTTGCAAGTGAAAAGAATCGGCTGCTTTGTGCTTTTTCTATCACTTCGCGTACATCTTTCACCCCCGAAGTGACGGCACTCAGGGTGAAGAAAGGTGTGTCGAGCTTGTGGGCTATGATTTGTGCCAATGTGGTTTTCCCCACACCCGGAGGTCCCCATAAGATAAATGAAGATATGTGTCCGGCATCAATCATCTTGCGTAGTACGGCACCTTGCCCGACCAAATGTTTTTGACCGATGTATTCATCCAGCGTTTTCGGTCTTAAACGCTCTGCCAATGGTTGTCCCATTTCCTCTCTATTCTTTTGTTTGCGGGTGCAAACTTACATAAAAATCCGCGAAATATAGTGTATGAGATGAAGATTTTGTTGCAATTGGACAAATAATAAATGCCCGGTTAAAATCAGAACTTGAATTGCAACATCAAACGGATGCCGTCTTTGTCAATGTTGGGGGCATCAAGATAGGTGAGCCGACGGAAGTATTCAATTTGCAATATCTTGAACACGTTATGTACTCCCACGTGATATTCGACGTAAGGTACATCTCTGTCCATGACGAAACTGGTGGCTTGTCCGTCACGTTGGGGAAACAAGAAAAGTTCTCCATCGTTTGGGTTCGCATAGGGGTTGTTCTTGTCTGTCAGGCTTCCATACAAGGCACGTATGCCGAAAACCTCGCGCCACTTCAACTTCTTGATTAGCGGGATGCGGTTGAGCAATACTCCGTTCAGCTCGCAGGTGATGTCAATTGAAGCATATCTGTCATTGAGAAACTCCATGTTATTCATGAGGTGAAATGCGTTTCTCTGCATGATGTAAGATTGGTTTGAGGGCGGAAAAGACAAGAGCGGGAAAGGAACCTTGTCCCATACGGCTCCGGCTTTCAGGTAGGTGTTGATGCGTCCGTAGGACGAGAGCCAAAAGCGCTTGTATATACCTATCTCTGTAGCATGGTAGTCATAGTCTCCTCCTAATACTCCCTTTATGCCCCAGGTGTGACTGAGGGTGAACACGGGCGCATTGTTGTTTATCTCCATGCGTCCTTGCTTTGAGTTGATGTAACTCTCCCCGGGGGCATAGCGCAGGCTTAAGGCTATTTCAGACAGGGTGATGTCGTTGACGCGATTTGCTCCTGTGTTATCATTGCGGATGTAGGCGAGTTCTCCTACCGGGCGATCGTTTATGTGGCGCAACTCCAGTTTGGTTGAGAAAGAGTTGTCATACTCATAACAGTAGGTGAAAATGGTTTTGCGCATGAAAGAAAGTTGGTCGACGGTGCTTGCCTTGACCGATAAGAACATGTTGTCTTTGTCGGTTGAAAGGTATTTGTCTGAGGGCGACATGACGTCGTATTGGTGTGACAAGGCAACCGAACGGCGTGGAAATTCAAAGGGCAGGCGGCGCTTTTTGGCGAAGGAATATTCTAATTCTCCTTTATACTTGAAACGGCTGTCTTTGACCCCGTAAGCCAGATATCCATTGAAAAACAGGTGTGGGTTCAGCGCAGCGGTTGTTTTGCCACTTACGCGCAAACGCAATCCGTCTATGTAGTTGCCGGAAACGATGGTGTTCATCGGACCAAAGTCAAATTTGCTGGGACGTGTTTCGGTGCCTGTTTCGACGAAATTCTCTATCAGTGCTTTGGCGCAAAATATGATGTATTTGTATCCGGGCATGTTTTTGATGTCGCTGACAAAGCGCTTGATGTTTGCCTCTTTCTTGGTGAGTGGAGTCATTCGGTGTTGCGCCCAAAACACATCATCTTGAATTTGTGCATCGGCATGCACCTCTTCTTTCAGTTTGCGCTTGAACAGAGCCTCGTCCAATGCCTCGAATGAGTAGTCGTAATAGCGTGTCACACGCTGTACTTGAAATGCCTGTAGGGCTTTTACTACCGACAGGTTGATGCGCATGTCATCAGTCTTCAGTCCCCATCTTCCGTCGGGCAATAGTTGGAAGTCTTGTAAAATCTCTATTTCATCCACAAAGTTTATACCCGTGTTTTGTGGTAGGCTCATAGCACACTTCCGCACCTGATAAGTCGAGTCAGCCATGATGTAAAGATGTCCGATGAATCCGAAATCCTGGCTGTTTTGTGGCACAAAGGTCAGGTGGATGCAGCTGTCTTGTTCAATCCGCACGGTGTCCATAATGTAGTATTGGTAAAAAGAGATGGCTCCTCGCGAAGAAATCGGGCTGATGAAGCGTTTTTCAAGCAAGGATATGTCGTCATCAAAGATGTTGATGTCGCCAAACATGTCTTGTATGACCGGTGCAATGCCTTCTCCTACGCTCAACAATTCGTTTATGCCTTCATTTTTCTTTCCTAAGATAAGGTTTTTCTCTGTTTCAGGATTGCGGCGGTAAAGATAGCGGGTGACGGTTTCATCTACCAGTATGGGCAAAATCATGCGGTGGGTGACAGGGTCAACTTCAAGTTGATTCTTCAAGAAAGGCATGCTTTTGAACAATCCCTCTTCCAACGATTGGGGCGTGAGGTTGTCTAACGAAGTGGTCATCTTTCTGTATCCGTAGTAACTGTAAAAGTCGTGCTTCCTCAAGTCGCTGAACTTCTTGTTGGCAATGACCTTGCGCATGAGCTCTACCGCCGGATTGTTTTTCCTTGAATATTTGCCTCTCGATTTTACCGTCACTTCTTTTAAAATGACAGGCTCTTCGCGTAGCTTCATGTTGATGCGCTTAGGGGAGGTGTTCGGAGCTATCCACACCCATTTGTGAGTATATTCGATGGACGAGAATATGAGCTTTGCCCCTCTGTTGCCGGTCGGTAAGGGCAGTGAGTAATACCCCCTTTCGTCAGTTTGAGTGCCGATGGTCGTACCTTCGTAGTATACCTGCACAAAAGAGATGGGCTCGTTGCTCAACGAGTCGGTGACAAAACCCTCTATTTGTGCTTGCATGTTTGTGGTTATACCCAACAACGTGAGAAGGCAAAAAAACGCTCTCTTAAAAACCATGAATTATCTCTATCCTTACAATTTCGGTGGCAAAGGTAAATATTAACGGGCAATCTTTCGAAAAAACGGGATGCTTATTAACCTTTTTGAACAATATTCGAGCCATATCTACGTTTCAAACAAAGAATTTAAACGAAATGTTTCCGCTTTTAGCAATTTTGAAATGAAGCTTTATGCTTTCTATACTGATACCGACATACAATCGTGAATGTACAGCTCTGGTGTGTGCGTTGGTTGAACAGGCGGGTCAGACAGGGCATGCATATGAAATCATTGTTGCCGATGATGCCTCTACTGACGCCTCTGTTAGTGCCAATCAACAGATAAACAGCCTCCCGCATTGCCGTTTTGAGGTGATGCCCTGCAATAGGGGGCGTGCCTCTATCCGCAATTGGCTTGCCATGGAGGCAAAGGGCGAAGTCTTGCTCTTTATGGATTGCGATGCACAGGTGACGAATCCCGATTTTCTTCTCCGATACTTGGATGCCATCCGACAGGCACCGGTTGTGTGTGGAGGGTTGCGCCATCCTGATGCATTGCCACACCCCGATGTGACGTTGCGTTACACCTACGAAAAAGAGGCTGACCTCCACCGGGCGGCAAGTGAGCGTAGCAAACATCCTTATGCCTGTTTTACCACTTTTTGCTTTGCCATAAGGCGTGAGGTGTTTATGGATATCCGTTTTGATGAGAATTGCAAAGAGTACGGATATGAAGATACACTTTTTGGCGAAGAGTTGAAGCGACGTGACATCCCTGTTTTTCATTTTGACAATCCGTTGATACACCTCGGGTTAGAGGATAATCTGACTTTTTTGAGGAAGACAGAGACGGCTTTGTGTACATTGGTGCATCTGCAACAACGGGGCATACACTTTCATTCGCGCCTGGTCGACAAACATCAGCAACTCAGGCGCTGGGCATTGCATGGGATGCTGCCTCCTCTGTTCAGGCTTTTTGCACCATTGTTGAGGCGCAATTTGCTTGGAAAATCTCCCAATTTGACGCTTTTCGCACTCTATAAATTGGGGTATTATGCCTGTTTGTTGCAAAGAAATAAGGGGTAAAACGAAAAATTAAACAAGGGCATAAGCGCTTTTTCAGTTTTAATAGTTAACTTTGCACCCACTTTTTAATGAATCGAACAAATATCAATAGCTGAATGATAACAAAAATCGAACAACTCCTGGCTGAAGTGGAGAACTTGCATGCCGATAATGCAGAAGCTTTGGAAGCGCTTCGTATCAAATATTTGAGTAAAAAGGGTGCTATCAACGAGTTGATGGCAGACTTCCGTAATGTGCCTGCCGAACAGAAGAAAGAGGTGGGTATGAAACTGAACCAACTGAAGACAAAAGCGCAAGACCGCATCAACGAGTTGAAAGAGGCTTTTGCCAATCAAGATACAGGTAGCAATGAGTTGGATCTTACTCGCACCGCTTATCCGATAGGGGTGGGTACACGTCATCCTCTTTCTATCGTGAAGAATGAAATTGTCGACATCTTTGCCCGTTTGGGCTTCTCGTTGGCTGAGGGTCCCGAGGTGGAAGATGATTGGCATGTCTTCTCGTCGATGAACTTTGCCGAAGACCATCCGGCACGCGACATGCAGGATACATTCTTTATCGAGGCACACCCCGATATCATACTTCGCACACACACCTCGTCGGTGCAGAGTCGGGTGATGGAAGTGTCACAACCTCCCATCCGCATCATCTGTCCGGGTCGCGTATACCGCAACGAAGCCATCAGCTATCGTGCGCACTGTTTCTTCCATCAGGTAGAGGCGCTTTATGTCGACAAGAATGTGTCGTTCACCGACCTCAAGCAGGTGCTCTTGCTTTTTGCCAAAGAGATGTTCGGCAATGACACCAAGATACGTCTGCGCCCCTCTTATTTCCCCTTTACCGAGCCTTCTGCCGAGATGGATATCAGTTGTAACATTTGTGGCGGAAAGGGATGTGCCTTCTGTAAACACACCGGCTGGGTAGAAATTTTGGGATGCGGTATGGTAGACCCCAATGTGTTGGAGGCAAATGGCATTGATAGCAAAATCTATTCAGGATATGCGCTTGGTATGGGTATCGAGCGTATCACCAACTTGAAGTATCAGGTAAAGGATTTGCGTATGTTCTCTGAAAACGATGTACGTTTCCTCAAAGAGTTTGAGGCAGCCAACTGATGCCAGGGTGAAATCTCTCGATAAATTGTAATATATTTTTATTATAAATTCAGATAAGTGAGGTGTGTCATTATTCCTTGTTGTATACAATGTGAATATTGGCACACTTTCTTTTTTCTTTACTTTTCGGAGACTCTCCGAAGCAAGCCTCTGCGCATGGTTGGCGGGCGGTGCTATAGCTTCGATATTTCTCGTTTCAGCTCATCGGTGATGGCCGTAGGGAGTTTCAGCTGATAGGTGACAATGAGGTCGCCATACTCGCCCTCTCGCTTGTAGCGGGGGAATCCTTTGCCCTTCAGACGCACCTTATTGCCGGGTTGCACTATGGGGGTAATCTTCAGCTTAATCTTGCCCGTCAACGTCTCGATGATGGTCTCACCTCCTAACAAGGCGCTCTTCAAGTCTATCACCACGTTGGTGTAGAGGTCATCTCCTTGGCGTGTGAACTGAGGGTCTTCCACAATCTTGAATGTGATGTAAAGGTCGCCTGCCTCTCCTCCGTTCACTCCCTTTCCGCCTTGTTGGCGCAATCTGATGCGTTGTCCGTCGGCAATACCTGCCGGGATGGTGATGCGCAGGTCATGCCCGTTTACTTGGATGATGCGCTTATGGGTTTGTGCCGCTTCGCGCAGGGTCACCTCCATGGTTGCTTGGTAGTCTTCTCCCCGTTGCCTGTTGTTGGCACGTTTGAATCCGCGGTGTCCTAACAATTGCTCCAGAAAGTCATCAAAATCCACAAAGGACCCCTCGTCCCAATTCTCCCTGTTGAATCCGCCTTCAGCCTCGTAGGTGCCCTGTCGTGTGCGTGATTTCATCTCCTCGGCATACTTCCAGTGTTCGCCATATTCGTCATATTTCTTGCGCTTTTCAGGGTCGCTCAATACTTCATTGGCTTCGTTTATCTCTTGGAATTTTGCCTTCGCCGATTCGTCATTAGGGTGGAGGTCGGGGTGATACTTGCGTGCGAGCTTCCGATACGCTTTTTTGATTTCGGCTTGCGTGGCATCCTTGTTTATGCCTAACGTCCGGTAATAGTCGATATATGCCATAAAAAAAGAGTCTCTTCGTTATATATGTGGAGATATAACAAAGAGACCCTGCCTAATGTTTTGTAGGGTAACCCCTCTGTAATGGGCTTGCTTATTTTCCCCGTTCTTTTATGAATCCTCTCCGATAAGCCACCAACAGACGTTTCAAGTCTGTAATCTGTTTTTCCAGAATCTTTCCTTCATCGGTGTCTCTCACCATGATGCGTTGTTGGTTGGTTTCGACGATGAACGTTGTCGACTTGATGTCTTGTCCCTCCTCTATAGCCTTTTGGGTAGAGGTGAAAGGCTCGTGTTGCACCAGCTGCATGCCTCTCGAGTGGTATACCAAGGTATATCCGGCAATGCCCGTCTCGGGTTGGTATGCTTTTGAGAACCCTCCGTCAATCACCAGCAACTTGCCGTTGGCTTTGATGGGTTGTTCGCCTTTCAGCGTCTTCACCGGCACGTGTCCGTTGATGATATGGCGGTGTTTGCCCTCTACGCCGAATTCGTCCAATATCATGTCCACCACCGCCTCGTTGTCGCGCAAGCTGTAGTAGTATCCCTTAGTCTCTTTATGCAGCTCTTTGTCTTTGATGAAGTAGCGTTCAAAGGTCGACATTTTGTCTTTGTCGAAAGCTGCGGCATCTTTTCCACACCACAGGTACCAGATGTAGTCGCGTGCGAACAGCCTCTCTTCGGGCTCGATATCTTCGTTGAATGCAGCTCTGATGGTCTGTCCCACCTTCTCCAACAGGGCTTTTCCCTTATAGTATTTTCCGTTGATCAGCACATCTTTCAGCGTGCCGTCGGCATTCAGGGGGATGGAGGCATGAAACAGGAGGTTTGAGTTGCAGATGTTGTACATGCACCCGTTTTTCAGCATGCACCGCATGTGCTTTTTCAGCTTTTCGCTGACCATGAATGAGTGGCTGATTTTGTCCATCAGCTCTTGCTCTTCGGCACTTAGCCGGTAGGGTGCCTGCGGGTCTATTGTGGGGAAGAACGTGTCGTTCATCTCATACTCTTTTCCGCCCGACATGAACACCATCCGCTCGAAATCGATGTGGTGCAACAGGCGTCGGTCATCCATGTCGAAGTCCGGGCGCCGTGCAATGATGGCAGCCTCTAACTTGAACTGGATGATGCAGATGGCCTTGTGCATCTGTGCCATCAGCCGGCGTGTCTTTGCACTGTGTTGGGTGTCATTCTCGTCAATCTTTGGCCCGAACAGGGTGCAGGGGTCTTCGGCATACGTCTCCATGGCAAATGCCGCTAAGGGCATGAGGTTGATGCCGTATCCGTCCTCGAGGGTTGCCAGGTTGCCGTAGCGCAAGCACATTCTCAGCACATTTGCCATACAAGCCTCGTTGCCGGCAGCAGCCCCCATCCACAGGATGTCGTGGTTGCCCCATTGGATGTCGAAGTGATGATAGTCGCACAACGTGTCCATGATGATGTGTGCGCCGGGTCCGCGGTCGTAGATGTCGCCTACGATGTGCAGCCGGTCGATGGTCAGCTGTTGTATCAGGTTGCACAGGGCGATGATGAAGTCGTCAGCCCGTCGGGTCTCTATGATTGAACTGATGATGACATTGATGTATGCATACTTGTTGGGGTCTACTGAAGACTCGTGCAGAAGCTCTTGTATGATGTAAGAGAACTCTTTGGGCAACGCCTTCTGCACTTTCGAGCGTGAATATTTGGACGATACGCTTTGGCACACTTTCACCAGGTTGTTCAAGGTAATCAGATACCAGTCTTCCAAGTCATCTTCCATGCTTTTCACCAGCTCCAGCTTCTGCTCGGGGTAATAGATGAGTGTGCACAGCTCTTTCTTCTCGCTCTCGCGCAACGTATTGCCGAATATCTCGTTGATTTTACGCTTGATTGACCCCGATGCATTCTTCAACACATGCAAGAATGCTTCATATTCACCATGCAGGTCGGCAAGGAAGTGCTCTGTCCCCTTGGGCAGGTTTAATATGGCTTGCAGATTGATGATTTCAGTGCTTGCCTCTGCTATGGTCGGGAAGTTTTGTGCCAACAGTTGCAGATAGCGCATGTCTTTTTCAATCTCTTCAGCAGTAATGTTGTTATAGGTATTCATGCTATCGACTATTTTCTGTTTTGCAAAGGTACACATAATTTCAGAAAACAAAGAGTAAGAAAAACTGTTTTTTTGTCATCAAGGGCAAAAAGAGGCAGATAAATTCAAAATCTTTGGGCAAATGAAATAAAAGATATATCTTTGCACCCGAACTTAAAAAAAGATTCTGATGAAAAATATAGTTATAGCAGCCGGTTATGCCACCCGATTGGGCGAATTGACCCGCAATTTCCCAAAGCCCCTCCTTCAGATAGGCGATAACACCATCTTGGGACGTATGTTGGATGATATAGACACCATCCCTGAGATTGACGAACACATCATCATTACCAACCACAAGTTTGCCCCTATCTTCCAAGAGTGGGCATCCAACCAGCACTATGCCAAGCCCGTGACAATCGTCGACGATGGCACCGAGACCAACGAGACGCGCCTGGGTGCCGTATGTGACCTCCTGTTTGCTTTGGAAAAACTGCATATCGACGATGATTTGTTGGTCGTAGCAGCTGACAACCTGCTCTTCTTCTCTTTCCGCGAGTTTGTGGATTTTGCCAAAGCCAAAAACACCAGTTGCATCATGTGTCACGAGCAACCGAGTGTTGAAAAACTTCAACGCACCGGTGTCATCGAGGTCGATGCGGAGATGCGCGTGTTGGGCATGGAAGAGAAGCCTCAGGTGCCCAAGAGTCATTGGGCAGTTCCACCTTTTTACATCTATCTCAAGCACGACCTTGATTGGGTGCGTCACAGTGTAGAAAACGGTTGTGGCAAAGATGCACCCGGAAATTTGGCACATTATATGGTGGACCACACCCCCATGCATGCATGGCGCATGAGTGCCGGACGTTTTGATATAGGCTCACTCGACACCTACCACGAAGCCTGCGAGAAGTTCGGCAAATGATGGATAATGGGGCTCACCCGTTCCGCTTCATCCAATCCTTGCGGGCGCGGTACATCTCTCCTCTTTGATGCGCCCTTCTCTTTGAAGTTGCGCTTCTGCCATTCGATAAGACCGCGGATGAGCACGTCGCACTGGTGGATGAGGGTGATGGCTATGTTGGCAATGGTTTCTGCCGAGCGTTCCTTCACCTTCTCGCGGTAGATGGCCGAGTCGAGATGTGCCTTGCAGAAAGCACGCGTCTGCACACATCGGGGGTCGTCGAAAGCCCACTGCTCAAGACCGCGCACACGCAGGAAATCTTCATAATCGAGCAACAGTTCGTGAAGCGAAGCGCGGTTGACATTTGTCAGCTTTATTTCCATTTCGCGCGACGTCACTCCGTCAATATTTCCCTCCGCCAGATTCTGCTTGCCCGAGCGTGCCGCCTGTATCATCTGGTCAATGGTGCGGTCGCCCGGTTTCAGAAACGTATGCGCAAAGTAATAGGTTACATCGTAGATGCACTCCGCTTTTGGAATGCTTTCAATGTGCGGTAATCGTTGTCCTGCCGTAGGAACTCCTTGTCTTCATCCATGTTATAATTATGTTATGTACGGATATTTTATTGTTTATCTACTCTGTAAATCTATTGATTTTGCAAATATAAGAAAAATAATCTGTACAGCAAAGGGGGATGGCTCAAAAATTTTTAAGGAGGGTTTCGAGGGGGTATTGCCTGTGGATTTTTTTTGGTGCACGGAGAAAAATTTTTTGAGAGGTAGGAGCAAAAAATGTGACGGACTTTCTCGGATGAAACGACTCCGACAGACGATGGGAGGGGCACAAAAAGCGTGACGTGACAATTCGTGACAATTAATTTTGGACACTTGTTTTCTGTTATTACAGGATAGTTATGTGTAAATATATTTTATTATATATATTATAT
>JAFUPU010000005.1 GCA_017472635.1 Bacteroidaceae bacterium | reverse complement strand
CCTCCAGCTTGTCGAAGAGGCCAGGGCGACAGGCCACGAGAACCCGCTCAAGTGGGCGATTCAGGAGGCTGTGCGCCGCAACATCTTGCGTGACTATCTGGAACGGAAGGGAGGTGAGGTTTTGAGCATTTTGATGACAGAGTACGACTACGCCACTGACATGGCAGTACTGAAGGCGGAGGCCTACGAGGATGGACTTTTCGTGGGGCGTGAGGAAGGCATTTCCATCGGGCTGGAACGAGGACGTGCCACCGGCCGTGAGGAGGGTGCCTACCAGAACAAACTGGAGACGGCAAGGAGCTTGCTTCTGGATGGTTTTTCCGCCGAGATGATTTCCAAGTACACTTCTCTGCCAATAGAAGCCATCCAACAACTCGTTGATTAAATGAAGATACCAATCTGCTTCTAGCATTTGGAATAATGTGTGAGTTGCAGCCTCACAAAAAAGCCCGCCGGACACAATCCAGCGGGCTTTTCTAGAACCAATCGGGGCTAGGGCTTACTCAGCCATCTTGCCTGTTTTGTTAATCAGGGTGTAGCTGTTTTCAGTGGAAACCTCACCGTTAGTTGCCTTCTTGAGCATTCCGTATGCGCAAAGCTTACCGTCAATTGCACTAACCGGCTTACCACCCCAGTTTTCACCATCCATAAGAGGCTGCTCAATGTAGGCACCATCCTTCCATTCCTTCTTTTGCTCGTCATACCAACCAAGTCGCAATTTAACAACCTTAGTCGTACTGTCTCCCTCTCCAGCAACTTCGTCCATGATGAACCCTGCATAGGTAGTCATCTTTCCAGTGGTTGTTATCTCGTACATGTCCGTAACATCGGATATTTTATCTCCGAATGCATCGGCGAAACTAACATTATTCTGAATATCCGTTGAACTTCCCTTTCCACCAGAGGCAGAGTCACTAGTTGTAGAAGCTGTAATCTCCTCCGGCTTAATATCTTCGACCTTGGTCAAATAGAATTCAGGAGTCTCTCCGTCATAGCCTTCAGTTCCGACTGCAAACTGGTAATAGCAAACTGTTCCAGCAGTCTTTGAATACTCTTTGTAATCAAACAGAATACCCGCCTTGCTCGCCTTGGAGTTACCAATTACAATCTTGACAACAGCACCGCTGTTAACTTTGAGATTACCAAATCCCTCGAAGGAACGTGCTGTCTTATCTGGATCAGAGTTGCTCTTCCTCCAAGTCTTCTGAGTGTCTGTGTTTGGATCCCAATCCTCAGATGTTCCTGAAGAGGGGGTTTCACCACATCCCATCACAAAGGCCAGAGCCAGAACCAAAGCTCCCACCAATACAATCCTAGTCTTTTTCATAACAAATTCTCCTTGTTATAAGTTGTTGTACCCATACGGGCATAGGGATATTATAAGGCTACAATGGGGGTATCGTCAAGGAAGTGACGGGATTTTTTTGAGGAGAATTGAAAATATGTTGGGCGCAGCGGAGTTTGGAGCCCGGCTGCCAGCCTGTCTGTTCCAGGTGGATAGCCGTGGGGAGAATCCACGACTATCCGATTGGTTCTATAGCGTAGGGATGTAACCCGTTCGCTCTAGGTTAGGTGCCGATTACTCGGCGTGAAGTGTCAAGGCATCTGTGTACAACACTTCGTATTTGTTCTCGGTAGACTTTTCTCCACCAACAGCCTTAGTAACCATACCGTATGCTCCGATACCACCCTGGATAGTAGACAGGCCTCTCAAAAAGCCTTGAGCGTCATTATCTAAATCAGGATTGTTCGCATTGGAACCAATCTCAAAACTAAGTGTAACAACGGGGTTCTCCACGCTCTTTTTGTCAGTACTTACAGCATTGCCAAGATTAATCGTAACAACTTTAGTTGTGTTGTCACCCTCTTTTGCAGTTTCAGATACACTTGCATAAAGACTCACGCCCTTTCCAGTTACTGTGACAGGTCTGCTAATTCTGGTGTTATTGATACAGGGATAATGAGTTCCAGTGGGATTCTGATTGTCATAAGAACCAGACAACGCAGCAAGTTCAACGTTTTCATAGTATGAAAGGAAGTATTCGCCATTGTTTGTTCCAACATCGTATCCGTAACCACCGATACCCAACAGGAAATACTTCTTCTTTGCACCGTCAGTAGTGTAATCATTGTAAGCAAAGACCAATCCAGCCTTACTTGCAGACATATCACCGACAGTGAGTTTAACAACAGCTTCTTTTACATTTTTTGTTGTTCCAAATTGCTCGAAAGCTCTTGCAAACTGAGTGGCAGAAGTGTTCGACTTTTTCCAAACTTTTTGTCTTGTGTCATTCACAGCCCAGTCAGGATCACCTGAACTATCAGGCTGCTTACATCCAACAACCAACAATGAGAGCAGTATTACTAATACCCCCCCCCCCTCACAACTAAGTTGTTCAATTTCATAACTTTACTCCTTTTGCCATATTTGGCGGTATGAAATTAGTGACCTCATGGTCTTTGGTATAGTATAAACGGAAAGATTCCATTCGTCAAGGAAAAATCCAGCTTTTGTACCTGCAAATCCAGTCCTCACCCAGTTCTGCATGGAATCCTGAAAAATGTCACAGGGCTTGAAAAAGCCAAGGCCCCCTGGGTTGAACAAGGCCTGTTTGTGTCAATGAGAATACGCATACTTTTCATCTAGAGCTGAGGCTAATTCTTCCTCCGCATTAATTTCCTTGTCAACACTACCCTTTATGCTGTCAAAAAAGGCTAAACCACCTTCTGTAGTATATCATGCTTCCGGCAAAAACCAACACGGAACCAACCTGCAGGTGGAATCAATTGAAGGAGACTTGCGTATGACATCGGAAAACCTATGGTTTGCCTAGGTGCGGATGGTTTGCGTACCAAGTGTGAGATTTGGCTCGTACAGCAGGTAAGATGTAACGAGACACTGGGAAAGCCCCACCCTGTGTCGCTTTCTTCACACGCACTTTACCATACAAACATATCGTGATACACTGTACCCAATGGAAGCGCTCGGTTCCAGGCGGTTGTCTCCCAATCAACTCTACCGGCTTTCAGTCGGAATACTAGATTGAAGGAGACTTGCGTATGACAGCTGAATTTGTCGTCGGATTGGTGACTTGCATCGCCACCGTGGCAGGAACTGTTATCGCTACTCTTTCGTACTTTAAAGACAGAGAGTAAAAAGTAACCGCCAGAGTCCCTCAAACTATTGGCGGTTATCGACTATATAGTGGAGACGACCCGGAACCGGGCCTTCCTTCTCTTTACTCTACCACATCCCCACCCCAAAGTCAAACCCCAGCCTGTACAATTGCCACACCTTCGGAAAACCTACAGTTTGCCTAGGTGCGGGTGATTTGCGTACCAAGTGTGAGATTTGGCTCGTACAGCAGGTAAGATGTAACGAGACACTGGAAAAGCCCCACCCTGTGCCGCTTTCTTCACACGCACTTTACCATACAAACATATCGTGGTATACTGCACCCAATGGAAGCGCTCGGTTCCAGGCGGTTGTCTCCCGGACTCTTACCAGCCTCGGCTGGAATACTGGATACGGGAGGTAAGCAAGATGACGATGTACGAAATTCTTTCGTTGGCCATCAATGTGGCCATTCTGATTCTTGGCTTGCTCTCTTACCTAAAATAATGGAAGAGTAAAAAAATGACCGCCAGCGGCCTCGAAACCATACTGGCGGTTTTCGCAATAATGGAGACGACCCGGAGAACCGAGTCTTCCTTCTCTTTACTCTACCACATCCCCACTCCAAAGTCAAACCCCAGCCTGTACAATTGCCACACCTTCGGAAAACCTACACAGTTTGCCTAGGTGCGGGTGATTTGCGTACCAAGTGTGAGGATTCCTCCCTTGTTCCCAGATTTTGCGTAGCAAAATCGAATCTGTGTGGCATCCTAAAAAGTAAGCAGCGTTTTTTTGCAACGCAGTTCCCCCAGCAGCTGCGGACAAATCCGATTAGAAATCATTTGACCTATAAAAGAAGCGGGGCAGGACCTACGCCCTGCCCCAATACAATTTATTCCTGTACCTCGTAGTTATACAACTTCCGCTTGGTGTAGTGGGTATGCAGCAGGTGGTGGGCCTTTTCGCCACCGGGCTTCTTCAAGTAGCTGTCGTAGAGCTTGACAATCTGGGGATTCCTGTGGCTTACCCGAATCTCGCAATTCTCGTCGTCCTTGTAGAGGCCGGCAGCACGCTTGGCACGGATAACATCATTGGAGCCGTAGGGCTGTCCACCACCGCTGACGCATCCGCCACGGCAGGCCATCACCTCAATGAAGTGGTAGGGCGGCTCCTTGCCAGCGGCAATGGCCTCACGCACCTCCTGCACCACCTTGTCCACATTGCCCAGCTGGTGGACAACCCCCAGCCGCAGCTTCTTG
>JAFUPU010000037.1 GCA_017472635.1 Bacteroidaceae bacterium | reverse complement strand
TGCCTGAATCAGATGACAGATGTGCTTCTATCTGCTTTGCAATCTTTCGGTATAGCATAATTCACTTGTTTTCAGGTGCAAATATACATCTTATTTCATAAAAAGGTGCGTTTTCCTATTTTGCATTCAAACATTGCAGAAGTATTTTATTTCTCTCCTGACATTTCTCTGTTATACTGTCTCACACTCTTCCCACCGTGGAATCGGTAAGTCAGACTGAACATGATTAGTAATATTAGTAAAAAATCAGTTTTTCTGCTGCAAATGTATGTAGAAGCATTTTATTTCGCTGTCCACTTTTGGGTGAAAGAGCTTTCAGAGGAATAAAAATCACACAAAAGTGGACAGTCTTTTTACACTTTCTCACCTCTTTACACCATCAATATGACGTAAAAAAGCGCAAAACGTTCCCTTGAAATAGAAACAATTCTGTTTTAAAGGCAGGTTTTCTGAACCTTTTTACTATATTTGCAGCATCAAAAAAACAGGGTTATCATGACGACCAGTAGAGAGGATTTCTTCATTCCCGCCAACTCTGTCTATAATGTGACCGATGAAGAGTATGAGCGTATCGAACTGTTGGTGAATGCCGCCAAGGCGTTTGCCCGCAACACGTATCAGTGTGTCTATATCATCGACTATTTTCGCAAAGATTTCCTCTATGTTTCGGACAATGTGGAGCTGTTGTGCGGTGAACCGGCAGAGAAGGTACGGGAGTTTGGCTATGACCTTTATCTGAAGCATGTGCCGGAAGAGGAACAAAAAATGCTGTTGGATATCAACAGCGAGGGATTCAAAAAAGCCAACACCATTCCACCTGAAGAGCGGGTGGAATACACCATTTCGTATGATTTCCATTTGATGAACGGTCGGAAGAAACGGCTGATAAACCACACGCTGACACCGCTGATGATGACACGCGACGGACGCATCTGGCTGGCTTTGTGCACTATTGCCCCTTCGACCAAGAGCAAGCCGGGCAACGTGGTACTGAAGAAGGCAGACGAGAACTGGTGTTATACTTATTCACTGGTGACACACCGTTGGGAAAGGCGTGAGGCGGTGACCTTGTCGGAAATAGAACGGGACATTCTGCGCCTCTCCTCGCAAGGCTATACGATGGAGGACATTGCCACACAATTGTGCCGCTCGGTCGATACAATCAAGACGTACAAGAAGCGCCTGTTTGCCAAACTGGAGGTGAGGAGCATTGCGGAAGCACTCTCGTATGCAACAAATTACAAGTTGCTGTAAGAATATACACGATTACGAACTATCTCACATTTCCATTGTACCTCTCGTCCTCGTTCATAATGGAAGAGAAGTAGAACTTAGGGAAGTACTTGACATCGCGCCCCGTGACGATGTTGAACATGGCATTGACACAGAATCCCGCAGCTATCCACGACCCGATAGCGAGCTGGGGAGGTGGTGCGGAAAGACCGCTCTTCTTATAGGTGTCCAACACATCGTCTAACCAACGGTTGGGCATATTCCAGAAATGACCAAAGCGTGAAACGTATTGCGCCATCTCGTATTCAAAATTCTTGTAGTTGGCATTCAGCTCCGTCAGGGGATAGCCCGTAGGCTTGACAATGGTGAGAAAACCTGCCCACCCGAAGTTGTAGGGATGGAGGACGGGAATCTTCTGCTCCTGACAAATCTGGTCGAACACGAAAGGGATGTCGCTCTTGAAGTCGAGCGCATTGATGGCGATGTGGTGTCCCTCAATCAATTCGCGTACATTGTCGTGGGTGATGAAGGTATTGTGGAAACGGATGTCGGCCTGCGGATTGATGCTCAACAGTCGTTTGGCCAACCGTTCGGCCTTATACTTCTTCAGGTCAGCCTTGGTGTAGTTCTGACGATTAAGGTTACTCAGTTTCACCTTGTCGCCATCGACAATGGTGATGCTTTCGAAACCAAAACGGAGAGCACACTCGGCGATGATGCTACCGATGCCTGCGCCACCCAACAGGATGCGCACTCCTTTGATTCTTTCCTGCTCTTCCTCGCTGAGGTAGATGCGGTTGCGGTTGTACCTTTCTTCCATCATAATTATAAATTTTAGTCCGTTTGATTCGATGGTGCAAAGGTACGGCTGAACTTTTAATGTTGCAATACACAAAAGTGTGAAAATAAAAATAGGATGTATTTCCTGTTATCCTTATTCTCTTATTTCCGTAGACTCTTATATATAGGTATAAAGACCAATACGGCAGAGAGTGTGAGTGAGAGGATGAGCGGACCGTCGATGCGTTGGGCACTGACGAGTACCAGATAACAGAGGGCTGCCCAGCAAAGAACGAGCAGTACAGATTGGGTGCGGTTGAGACGATGGCGCATGGTGATGGAGATTGAAAAGAAAAGGCACGGACTACACGGGTTGATAGAAATTCTTCTTGAGTAGGAGGAACTTCTCTTTGCTCGTGTAATCCGTGCCTGAAATAGGAGAAATTATTCTTTCAGTTTCTTAGCAACGATGGCATCGATGACAGCAACGGCAGTCGTGTTGACGATGTCACGAACCGAACTCTCGATGTCGGTGAAGTGAATAGGTTTGTTCAGACCCATTTGGATGGGACCGATGATTTCAGTGTCTCCCATAGCCTGAATAAGCTGGTAAGCAGAGTTTGCCGAGCTGAGGTTCGGGAATACCAATGTGTTCACCTCTTTTCCTTTCAATCTTGTGAATGGATATTTCTCATCGCGTAGCTTGGTGTTCATGGCGAAGTTTACCTGCATTTCACCATCAATGGCAAGTTCGGGGTATTGGCGTTGCATATAGTCGACAGCCTCGTGCACTTTTGCCGGACTACCCTCGGGGTCAGAGCCGAAGTTTGAGTAGCTGAGCATGGCAATGACCGGTGTATGGTTGAAGAATCGTACGGTCTTCTCTGCCAATCGGGCAACATCTATCAGCGTGTCGGTACCCGGGTGACGATTGATGAGGGTATCAGCCAAGAAGTAGGTTCCCTTCTTTGAATTGAGGATATGCATGGTGCCGAAGTGCTTGAAACCGGGTTGTATGCCGATAACCTCCTTGGCAACCTTGATGGTATTGCTGTATTTGGTGTAAAGTCCGGTGATGAAGGCGTCAGCTTCTCCTGTCTCTACCATCATCATACCAAAGTAGTTGCGTTCGAACATCTTGTCGTTTGCTTCTTGGAAGTTAGCGCCTTCGCGTGCTCTTTTTTCGGCAAGGATACGTGCATAGCGTTCGCGGCGTGGAGCCTCGTCGGGGTGACGCAGGTTGACGATTTCAATACCTTCGAGGCTCAAGTCCAACTCTTTTGCCAACTTGGTGATGGCTTCATCGTTACCCAATACAATGGGGTGACAGATACCCTCAGCCTTTGCTTCGACGGCAGCTTTCAACATGTTGGGGTGGATACCCTCTGCAAATACCACACGTTGCGGATTGCGACGAGCTGTCTCGCGCAACTGGCGGGTGAGCTGGCTCTCTTGTCCCATCAGCTCTTTCAGGTGTTGGCGGTAAGCATCCCAGTCTTCGATGGGTTTGCGTGCCACTCCACTCTCCATAGCAGCTTTGGCTACAGCCATAGAAACCTCTGTGATAAGGCGCGGGTCGACAGGTTTCGGGATGAAATAGTCGGGACCGAAAGTGAAGTTGTTTACCTGATAGGCCTGGTTCACCACATCGGGTACGGGTTGTTTTGCCAGTGAAGCAATGGCCCTTACGGCTGCCAGCTTCATCTCTTCGTTGATGGCGGTGGCAGCTACGTCCAAGGCTCCACGGAATATATAAGGGAAGCCGATAACGTTGTTGATTTGGTTAGGATAGTCGCTTCGTCCGGTAGACATCAATACATCGGGACGGCTTGCCATTGCATCCTCATACGTGATTTCAGGAACAGGGTTGGCAAGGGCGAATACGATGGGATGGTCTGCCATAGAGCGTACCATGTCTTGTGAGAGTACGTTGCCTTTTGAGAGTCCGAGGAAGACATCAGCTCCGCGTACAGCCTCTTCGAGGGTGGTGATGTCGCGACGGTTGGTTGCGAAGTAGCGTTTCATCTCGTTGCCCGGACGATCCAATCCTTCGCGGTCACTACGGATGACACCCTTTGAGTCAAGCATGACAATGTTTTCGTGTGTAGCACCCAATGCCTCATAAAGCTTGGTACATGAGATGGCTGCAGCTCCTGCTCCGTTTACCACAATCTTTACGTCTTCTATCTTTTTGCCGGCAACCTCTAAGGCATTCAACAGACCGGCTGACGAGATGATGGCAGTACCGTGTTGGTCGTCGTGCATGACGGGAATGTCGAGTTCTGCCTTCAAGCGGCGTTCGATTTCAAAGCATTCGGGTGCCTTGATGTCTTCGAGGTTAATACCTCCGAAGGTGGGGGCGATTGCTTTGACTGCCTCGATGAACTTGTCTGGGTCTTTCTCGTTTACTTCAATGTCGAATACATCGATGCCTCCATAGATTTTAAAGAGCAAACCTTTACCTTCCATTACCGGTTTTCCTGCCATGGCACCTATGTCTCCTAATCCCAAAACGGCTGTTCCATTTGAGATGACTGCCACCAAATTGCCTTTGGCGGTATATTTGTAAGCATCCGGTGGGTTCTTTTCGATTTCAAGACACGGTTCGGCTACTCCGGGTGAATATGCCAAAGAGAGGTCGGTTTGTGTACTGTATGGTTTGGTGGGAATGACTTCAATCTTTCCCGGCTTGCCCTGTGAATGGTAGTTGAGGGCGGCTTCTTTTGTAATCTTTACCATAAAGTTATCCTTTGAATTGTTGTTATATATAATATGTTGTCTTTTTATTCTCTATATTTTGGACGACAAAGGTACTGCTTTTTTCGGAGTAGTGTGAATTTGTCGTCTCATTTTTTTGCGGAATCAGAAAAAAAACGCACCTGAATCGACAAACGAAACAGGTGCGCATTTGTTTTTTTGTTGTTGGAAATGTGTTTGGCGTTCGTTTAAGGAGCGTTTTAGCCTTCTTCTTGACACCTTTCCAATCAGTGTTTTACTCTTGATTGGTGTTTGACTTGTTGAGGATGACTAATGCACCAATCACCCCGGGAATCCATCCGGCACATGTGAGCAACAGAACGATGAGGATGGAACCACACCCTTTGTCGTATACAGCCAAAGGGGGAAAAATAATGGATAACAAAACTCTCCAGAATGACATATTCTTGTTTTTTTTATAGTTAAACTTGGTGCAAAGATAATGCAAAGCAGACGTTATGCAAAATAAAAGATGTCGTTTTTTTATTTTTTTTGTCTTGATAGCAAGGCTAATCTTGTTTTTTGCATTATCTTTGCAGGAAATTAAAACTTGAGTAAGATGAAACCAACATTGTTTGTATTGGCTGCCGGCATGGGTAGCCGTTATGGAGGTCTGAAGCAGTTGGACGGACTGGGACCTAATGGTGAGACTATTATGGATTATTCAATCTTCGATGCCATCCGTGGCGGATTCGGTAAAATCGTGTTTGTCATCCGCAAGGACTTTGAGCAGGATTTCCGTGAGAAGATAATCAGCAAATATGAGAACCACATACCCGTTGAATTGGTCTTCCAAGCTATCGATAACTTGCCTGAAGGGTTTACTTGCCCCGAGGGACGTGTGAAACCTTGGGGTACCAATCATGCTGTATTGATGGGAAAAGATGTAATCAAGGAGCCTTTCGCTGTAATCAACGCCGATGACTTCTATAGCCGTGATGCGTTTGCTGTTATAGGCAATTGGTTGAGCAACCTCCCCGAGGGTGCCGAAAATCAGTACTGTATGGTGGGATTCAGAGTAGGCAATACCTTGTCGGAAAACGGTTCGGTTGCTCGCGGCATCTGTGAAAAGGATGAACAAGGCAACCTGACAACAGTGGTCGAGCGTACTGAGATTATGCGTGTGGATGGTCCTATCTGCTACAAAGACGAACAGGGCGAGTGGGTGGCTGTAGAAGACAATACCCCTGTGAGCATGAACATGTGGGGATTCACACCTGACTATTTCAAGTATTCAGAGGATTATTTCGTAGAGTTCTTGAGTGATCCGAAGAATATGGAGAATCTGAAGGCTGAATTCTTCATCCCGTTGATGGTAAACAAGCTGATAACCGAGAACACTGCTACGGTGAAGGTGCTTGACACTACCAGCAAGTGGTTTGGTGTGACCTATGCAGCCGACCGTCAGGGAGTGGTAGACAAGATTCAGGCATTGATTGATGCCGGAGAGTATCCTCAGAAGTTGTTCTGATTCAATTTTTAAAAAGAGTTGCAGACTATAAACCGGTTTCGCCCGGTTTGTAGTCTGCTGTTTATAGTCAGATATCAAATTCAACCATTTCCGGTGCCGATTGTTTTTTTATTCCGGACGAAGTGTTGGATTGTTGTATGGTAAATCATTCTCCGAAAAGCAAAGGGTGGCGATGGGTGACCGCTTTGGTGGTAAGCCCGTTTCTGTTGTTTGCCTTGCTTGTCCTGTTGTTGTATTTTCCGCCGGTACAACGTTGGGCTGCAGGGAAGGCGTTGCACTATGCTTCGGAGGTTACGGATATGGATATATCCATCAGGCGGATTTCTTTGAAGTTTCCTTTTGATTTGCTCCTGTGTGATGTGAACGTGATGGACGTCACCGGAGATACTGTGCTGGTAGCTGAAGAGTTTTCGGTAGACGTGGGAGTGCGGCATCTGCTGGCTGGTCGGTTGAGTGTTGAGGGGCTGGAGTTGCGGAACTCCCGATTTGACAGTCGCGACCTGATACCGACCGTATCGGTAGGGGCTGAGGTGGACAGGCTCTATCTTGCTGCCGACGAGATTGACTGGAAGCAAGAAGTAGCCAATTTCTCCTCCCTTTGCCTGGAGGATGCTTTTGTGAGGGTGGAGGCAAGAGATACCGTAATGCCCGAAGATACCGTTGAAACGGTGGTCGGATGGAGGTTGTTGCTCGACAAGATTTCAATGGAGCACATCGATTTCACTTGGCTGGTACCCCATGATACACTGACGCTGCAATGTGGTTGGGATGGGCTCGAAATCGAAGGCGGTTCGGTCGATTTGCTCCAGAATTATTACCGGTTGGACGATTTACGGCTTGCTGATGGAACGTTGCTCTACCGCCGTGGAGATGAAACGGAGGAGGTAGGGTTTGACCCGTCGTTCGTCCGTCTGAATGAATGGGGCATGAAACTGCATGATGCGCGTTACTGTGACGGTAGTGTGATGACGCAAGTCGATGCGCTCTCTTTCAAGGAACGTTCGGGGGTGGTTTTGCGCTCGATGTCGGGAAACTTCTCTTTTGATGAAGAGCAAGTGTGCGTGGAAGAGTGGAAATTAGAGACTGACGACTCTTTCATCGAAGGAAATCTCACGTTCGATAGGCAGGTGTTGGATGGCGAAGGCAAATTGGCTGCCGGTTGCAGGGCTAAGATAGGTAAACAAGATGCACTTGCCTTTGCCGGTCGTTATTTCCCTTCTGGATTGATTCAGACCTATCCGGCTCATCCGTTGGAGGTGTCGCTGGCTTTAGATGGGGAGATTTCTGACCTGACGCTTCATACCTTGCATGTGGCGATGGAAAAGCATTTCAACTGTCGGGCGTATGGTCAGGTGAATCATCTGCTTGATGTCAATAGACGGAAAGGGGAATTCTCTATGAATGCCCTTTTTCAGGACCTGAGTTTCCTCTCTTCGTTGTCAGATTCACCGGAAGGGAAGGGGTGGAGAGTGCCTGAAGGGATACGGGCAGATGCCACAATGACTTTGCAGGAAGATATTTATACCACATCCCTTACAATTGAAGAGGATAGCGGACGGATAGCGGCAGATGCTTCGTATGCACAGGCAGATGCGAGCTACCGTATTGAGGTAGGGGTCGATTCGCTTGACTTGAAACATTTTCTTCCCAGTGACAGTCTGGGGGTGTTGAATGCCCGTCTGTGGGCGGCAGGTGAAAAGTTCGACCTCTTCGACCCCGCTTTAGTGTCGCAGGTAAAATTACAGGTAGACACGCTGGAGTATGCCGGCAAGATGTTGACTGCTGTCGCGTTGGATGCAATGGTAAAAGAGGGGAAGATGACAGCCCGTTTGGACAGTCACAATGAGCTGCTTGCCTTGGATGCATGGCTCGATGCCGTATTGAAGCCTGAGCAGGTGGAAGCCGCGTTGAACGTAAGTCTTGAGAAGGCAGACCTGCAGCGACTGAACCTTTCGGAGGTCCCATTGCAGTTGGGCGGTAAATTGGCGTTGGATGCAAATAGCAACCTTGCCGACCGCATGCAGGCAAAGGGTGGGATAACGGGATTGAGGCTGAATACCTCGCAGGGACTCTTTCATCCGAAAGACCTCGATTTTGCCGTGCACGTAGCCAAAGACACGACGTTGGCGCGAGTAGGTGCCGGTGATTTGGACCTTTTTGTGGGAGCCGGGGGAGATATTTCTTATATAGAACAAGGTATAACCGACTGTGTCGAGTTGTTGACCTGGCAATTGGTCGAACGCAAGATTGACCTTGCCGTGTTGAAACAGAGGCTGCCGGAACTGAAAGTAAAGTTGAAGGCGGGTGAAGACAACCCCGTTTCCAACTATCTTCGATACCAGGGTGGAGTGCAACTGCAGGATGTGGACATAAGGTTGGCTACCTCCAGGTCAGCGGGAGTCTCCGGAAATGGGCATCTCTACGGACTGCAGCGCGACAGCCTCTTGCTCGATACCCTCTCTTTCCGGTTGTCGCAAGACAATGCGGGCATCAACTTACGGTTGGAGGCTGCCAATGAAGCCGTTGGCAATCATGCAGGATTCACGGCATGGGCAGATGGAGGCATTGACTCTACGGGAGTGGAACTGATGTGCCATTATCTCGACGAACAGGGGGTGAAAGGAATAGAGTTGGGAGTGCGTGCCGACCTGTTGGACGACCGCTTGCAACTGAAAGTGACACCAGAAGAACCGATTGTAGCTTTCCGTCCCTTCAGCTTGAACGACAGTAATTACATATCTCTGACAGATTCGGGCAGGGTGGAAGCTGATATCCGTATGGTCGACAGCAGAGGGACGGGGGTAGCGGTATATTCGACCCCCCATGAAGAGGCGTTGCAAGATGTGACGGTAGATATTTCGCGCCTTCCCATCGGAGAAATTGCCGCGATGTTCCCCTATCTTCCCCGGTTGGAAGGCGTGTTGGATGCCGGACTACATTATGTGGAGATGGCAGGAGAGACAACCTTGTCAAGTTCTGTCCAAGTCGATAAGTTTGCTTATGAAGGTGTTTCATTAGGGAATGTTGGAGCCGAACTGGTCTATTTGCCTATGGGGGCAGGCAGGCATTTGCTGGATATGCAGGTGCTGAAAGAGGGCAAGCAGGTGCTTTCGCTCGATGCAGACTATCGGACTGCCGATGAATGGCTGGACGGACACCTTACACTCGAGCAGTTCCCGTTGGATGTCGCCAATGGTTTTTTACCTCGCGACTTGATAAGGTTGAGAGGTCAGGTAAACGGCGAGCTGGCGGTACAAGGCATCACCTCCCGCCCCCGATTGGATGGAACGTTGCAGTTGGATTCGGCATCGTTGCTGTCGAGACAATACTCCCTGTTGCTAAAGATGGACAACAAGTCCTTGAAACTGGCAGGAAACCGCTTGCTGTTTGACAAGTATGGGGTATATGCCCAGGGAAAGAATCCGTTTATTGTAGACGGGAGTATAGATTTTGCCGATTTTGATGCCATGACAGCCGATTTGCGTATGCAGGCTACAGGGTATGAACTGTTGGATGGAAAGAAACGAAAAGGTTCGCAACTTTATGGTAAGGTTGTGGTAGATATCGCTTCGACCCTGAAGGGTCCTCTCAATCATTGTCTGTTGCAGGGACGCATGAAAGTATCGGGAGCCACCGATGTCACCTATGTGCTTATGGACTCTCCGCTCACCGTAGAAGACCGCTTGGCAGGAATGGTCACTTTCACTGACTTTAGCGATACCACCCGAGTTGCTGAAGAAGAATCCCCACCGGAATTGGAAGGCGTGGAGGTGCAGATGACCATCGAAATCGATAGGGGAGCACAAGTACGTGTCGATTTGAATAGCAATGGTGACAATTACATTGAACTTGAAGGAGGAGGCACTCTTTCGATGAACTACTCTCCCCAAGGGGATATCAGCCTGATAGGACGTTATACCCTTAACAGTGGCGAAATGAAATATTCATTACCCATTATCCCGCTTAAAACCTTTACCATCAACAATGGCAGTTATGTGGAGTTTTCGGGTGACCCTATGAATCCGGTGCTGAACGTGGTGGCTACCGAGCGGGTGAGGACTTCGGTGGCTGAAGAGAATGCTTCGCGCTATGTCAACTTCGATGTCGGTGTCGCCATCACCAATACGTTGCACAACATGGGACTGCAATTCCTGCTGGAGGCACCCGAGGATATGTCTTTGCAAAACCAGCTTACCTCCATGTCAGAAGAGGAACGTGGCAAACTGGCTGTGGCGATGCTGGTGACCGGTATGTATATGGGCAGTCAGGGAAATGGCAATAAGGGATTCAACACAAACAATGCCCTGAACTCGTTCTTGCAGAGTGAGATTTCGTCCATTGCAGGAAACGCTTTAGGTTCGGTCGATGTCAGCTTTGGTATGGAAGACAGTTCTCCGGGAGATGCATCGAGCGGTACCGACTATTCGTTCAGGTTTGCCAAACGGTTCTGGAATAACCGCTTGAGCGTGATTATCGGGGGCACCATCTCTACCGGCAATGAGGCGGCACAGCGGCAAAACGAGTCATTCATCAACGATGTGTCGCTTGAGTGGAGGCTTGATGACAGTGGAACGCGCTATGTGCGGCTTTTCCATAACAAGAACTACGAAAGCATATTGGAGGGAGAGATTACAGAGACAGGCGTGGGACTGGTATTGCGTCGGAAGGTCAATAACTTGGGTGAACTCTTCATCTTCCGCCCCCGGAAACCGCGTCAGGTTGTAGAGGAATTGCCTGCTCAAGTTGCAAAACCGTTGAAACACACATTAAAAGAAAGCGAGGTGACCCAATGAGACTATCAGTAAACATATGGGCTGTAGGGGTGCTTGCCTGTCTGGCAGCATGTTCCACTACACGTAACCTGCCCGAAGGCGAAAAACTCTATACCGGAATAGAGCGTATAGAGGTGTTCCCCGATGATACCAACCGCTTCTATCGCGAAGTGGTGGCTGATGAGCTGGAGGCGGCACTGGCTTATCCGCCCAACAACGCCATTTTGGGCAGTTCATTCCATCGTTTCCCCTTTCCCGTCGGGTTGTGGATATACAATGGCTGGGTGAACCGACAGAAGGGGATAGGCAACTGGATTTTCAAGAATTTCGCATCAGACCCGGTGCTGGTTTCCGAGGTCAATCCGCAGGTGCGGAGCAAGGTGGCAAGCAACTTGTTGCGTGAGTATGGGTTCTTTCAGGGGAAAGTGTGGGCAGATACCATTTCCCAACGGAATCCCCGCAAGCAGAAGGTTACCTATCATGTCCGTCCCGGAAGGGCGTATATGGTTGATTCGGTAGAATATCTTGCTTTTCCCAATGTGACAGATTCTCTGATACGACACTCGTGGAACGAACGGCTGTTGAGGGTGGGAGAACCTTTCAACTTGTTGCAGTTGGAAGCCGAACGCAACCGGTTGGCTACCCTCTTCCGCAACAATGGCTTCTACTATTTCCGTCCCGACTATCTGACCTATCAGGCAGATACGGTACATGCACCCGGGAAGGTGTGGTTGAGGCTCTCTCCTCAAGCCGGACTCCCGAAGAGGATAACAAAACGGTGGTATATAGGAAACACCGAGGTGGTCATGCGTCGCGATGCCACCATCGGATTGGAAGACTCGTTACAGATACGCTCGTTGAAAGTGCGCTATCAAGGGAAGAAACCACCCTTGCGCCCCGGAGTGTTGTTTCATAACCTTCGTTTCAGGCACGGCGACCTCTATTCGTTGGAGAAACAGCGGTTGAGTCAAGAGAATATGGCACGTATGGGCATCTTCAGTTCGTTGGATTTTCGTTTTTCTCCCCGCGATACGACCGCCCTGTGCGACACATTGGATTTGGAGGTCAGCCTTACGCTCGACAAGCCCTATGACGTGGAGCTGGAGATGAACGCCACCACCAAAAGTAACGACCAGGTGGGACCCGGACTGACTGTCGGATTCTCAAAAAAGAATGCATTCAGGGGAGGAGAGACCTTCTCGGTGAAACTCAACGGCTCTTATGAATGGCAGACGGGAAAGAGTGTCAGCGGGAATGCCGCTTCTATCAACTCGTATGAACTGGGGTTGACCACTTCGCTGACCTATCCCCGCCTGATGTTTCCGGGGTGGAACACGCGACGCTTCCGTTTTCCGGCAACTACGGAGTTCAAGTTGTATGCCGAGCAACTGAACCGGGCGGGATTCTTCCGCCTGCTCTCGTTTGGCGGCAGTGCGGTCTATGGGTTGCAGACTTCGCCTGTTTCACACCACATGCTGAAACCATTCAGCCTAAGTTTCGACCTGTTGCAGAGCCATACTGCCAAGTTCGACTCTATCATGGAGCGTAATCCGGCTTTGGGAGCCGGTTTCCGCGACCAGTTCATTCCTGCCATGTCTTATGCCTACACTTTTGACGACGCTTCAGTGACAACCCGCAAGCATCATACCTGGTGGCGGACTGCTGTCACTTCGTCGGGTAACGTCACCTCTGCGATATATGCGGCATTCGGGCATCCGTTTGACGAGAAAGACAAGTCGTTCTTGGGAAATCCCTTTGCCCAATTCTTGAAACTGACCACCGAGCTGCGCAATGTGTTCAGGTTGGGGACACGTACCCGGTTGGCAACCCGGCTGATGGGAGGCATCATCTATGCTTATGGCAACTCGTCGTATGCCCCCTACAGCGAGCAGTTTTTCATCGGTGGGGCAAACAGCCTGCGTGCCTTTACTGCCCGCACGGTCGGTCCCGGCAGTTATCATCCCGAGAAAGAGACCTCCTACTCTTACTTGGATGAGACCGGCGACATCAAATTAGAGGCAAACGTCGAACTTCGTTTTCCTCTGTTAGGCAATTTGCACGGAGCGTTGTTCCTCGATGCCGGGAATGTGTGGCTGCTTCGTCCGTTGGAAGGACGGCCCGGTGGAGCCTTCCGCCTGAAAAATCTGTTGGACGAACTGGCATTAGGTACCGGATTGGGAGTGCGTTACGACTTAGAGTTCATTGTACTCCGTCTCGACTTGGGTATAGCGCTTCATGCACCCTATGACACCGGCAAGAAGGGCTATTATAACATCCCTGACTTTTGGGATGGGTTGGGATTGCATTTTGCCGTGGGATATCCGTTCTGATGAACGGGATAATTGTTACTGTTTTTCGTTTGCAACCCTTGGTGACGTGTCGCAACTTTTTGTCTCCTCCCTTCTGTGAGAATAGCTTTGAGACCTTGCTTTTTGGGATGCAGAAGGTCGTTTTTACCCCCAAAAAGGGGCTGGAGGGGCTGAAAAGGGCAGGTTTGCGCTGCAATGGGACTGTTTGGTGTCGTGATTCTTTATTTTTTTATTCCTACTCGCTTGAAAATGGTATTCTCTTTTTAAAATCCGGTCAAAAAAGGTCTGGGAAGGAAAGTGGCAGGACTCAGGGTGGCGAGTGGCAGGACCCGGCTCGTTTTGTCCAAGGACTCACTGAAAAATCTCCAGGACCTATAGGCGTTTTGTCCAGGAGAAAAAAGAGAAAAAAGGGGGATATTTGCTTGAAAAAGGGAGATTCGCCCCTGATTTTTCCTCCGTTTTTCAATGATGGTAACAATTCCTTATCCGCTATTATTCAAGTGATTTTATGATGACGTGTTGTTTCTTTTGGAAAGAGATAATCCACCCTTGACGGGGAGAGCAAGAATAAATGCGCTCAAGTGTAACAGGGGAGAACTTGCGGAGAGAAAAGAGGCTGATTGCTTCATTTTCTTACAAAAGATGTTGTTTTGCAGCGTTTTGGTGCGGATGAAAGCATTGGAATGCGAAAGATATGTGTATATTTGCAGCAAAATATCTCAATAACAAACAACGATAAACAATTGTCATTCTATGAAAACAACATTTTTGTTTGCCCCTTTGATGGCGGCTCTGCCCCTGTTGGTGGCTTGTCAGGGCGGAAAACAGCAGGCTGAAGAGCCGGCAACTCCGAAGGTGTACATGACGACAGACATCTCACCCGAAGGATTGGTGAAAGTCTATGAAGCATTGGGAAAGAAAGCACACGGACGTGTGGCAGTAAAAATCAGTACGGGTGAGCCCGGACGCAAGCAAGGCGCATCAGCCATATCGGCAGAAGAGATGGCAAAAGCACTGGAGGCAGTTGGGCGTAAGGCAGATGAAAAGAAGCCTGAAGTGAAGCATGCACCCGACCATAAACGCAACTTCTTGAAACCGGAACTGATAAAAGACTTGGTGCAGAAGGTGAACGGAACCATTGTAGAGTGTAACGTGGCATACGGCGGTCGCCGGAATACGACAGAGGCACACCTTGAGGCTGCCCGCGAACACGGATTCTTTGACATTGCCCATGTAGACATCATGGATGCAGAGGGAGATACCGCTATAGCCGTGAGAGATACGACTCACATCAAGTATAACCTGGTGGGAAACCACTTGAAGAACTATGACTTCATGATTAACCTGGCACACTTCAAGGGACACGAGATGGGAGGATTTGGCGGTGTGTTGAAAAACCAATCCATCGGAGTGGCATCGAGTGCCGGAAAGGCTTATATACACTCTGCCGGCGTAACCACTGACACACGCGAGATGTGGAACCACATTGGCGACCAGATTGGTTTCCTCGAGTCTATGGCTGCAGCTGCCCAGTCGGTACACGACTATTTCGGTGAGGGAGAAAACATCCTTTACATAAACGTGATGAACAACATGTCTATAGACTGCGACTGCAATGCTTATCCGGCAGCTCCGTTGCTGAAAGATATCGGCATTTTGGCTTCTACTGACCCGGTGGCACTTGACCAGGCTTGTATTGACTTGGTTACGGCGGTGAAACCTGAAGAGGGAAATGACAATGCACCCTTGCTGGAGCGCATCAAAAAACGCCATGGAACCCACATTATCGACTATGCCGAGAAGATTGGGCTTGGCTCGAAAGAGTACCAATTGGTAAATATCGACCAATAATCGGTTGCTGAAAAAACGAAGGCTTGTTAAAATACAACGGGTTGTCTTTTAGGCGCAGATTACAGGGATTACAACGGATAATTTATAACCTGTCAGGTATAATACCTGACTATAAATCCGCGTTAAACCGTGTAATCTGTGCCTAAATTCATTTTTGATACATCCTCACCTTATTTCTTTATTTCCAGGTCGGTGACTTTCTCTTTTTTTACGTCTTTTATCCCATGGAAATCAACAATCTGCAGGTCTTTAACCTCTTTTGCTACCACGTAGGGGGCGGCAGCTGCCTTGTCGGTCTTGATGTGTCGTAAGGTGACCTCCTCTACGTCCATCAGCACGACGGGCGGACGCTCGTCTTCGCGGAGGGTTTCCAGTCGGATGTCGTCAATCGTAACGTTGCGCGCGTGGCTTACAAAGAGTCCGTAGGCGGGCAATATGCCGTGCGACGATGGTTCGGGATATCCCTTCTCCATCTGTGGGACATCATAAAGGTCGCGTGCTGTTTCGTCAGCATCGGCATGTTCAATCCGTATCCTTCTTTCAGTCGTGTCGTTCACCCGTTCGTTCATGCGGGTGAAGAATGGGTTGGTGCCCCGCTGGTAACGCACGTCGTCTAACGTAATTCCGCCCCGATACTGTATGTGTATGCCAGAGAGGGTGACATCTTCTATCGGATGCCCTTCGATGCCGAAAATCATGGAGGCATAGCGGCAGTCAGCGTCTTTCACCACAATGTTGCTCAGCTTGACACGGCGTATGGTGGATACCGGTAACTCTTTAGGACCGCGTGCCCGGTTGCCTAAGCGGATGTAGATGGGTGAATTGCAGATGTCGCGCATGGCAATGTTGCTGATGGTGACATCTTCGATGGGGGCGCCATCCACCGTCTCGAGGGCAAGCCCGCGGCAATGGTCGAATGTGCAGTTGGAGATGGTGATATTCTTAAACCCGCCATTTGATTCGGTGCCCAACTTGATGCGTCCGGTCGGACCGTCGCGGTCGGGAGCCGCCTTCTGCGTCTTCTGATAAGTGGCATCGAGCAGGGTGCCGACATCGTATCCTGAAACGTGGCAATTGGTGATAGTCACCTGCTCGGTGGGTTTGGCGTATCCCAACGCATAGGAACATTTCAGCACAATGCCGTCGTCGTTCGGTGTGTTCACCTGGCAGTTTGAAACACGCACATTGGCGCAACAGTCGATGTCGAAGGCATCGCGGTTGGTGTCGCACCGCACGTTGTCGATGGTAAGGTTATCTACTCCCGTGAGCAGCATGGCAAAGTGTCCGCAGCGCAACATGCTGATGTCGCGGATGGTCACATTGCGGCACTCTTTCAAGGCGATGGCTTTGTTGGCAGAGGGGTGTCCGTTCATTCTCCTTTGTCCGCGTGTGATACCTTCAGTACCATCTATCAGTCCAAACCCACGTATCGACACATCTTCCAACCCTATTCCCCATATCAGCGAATTCTTCCAATGGCTGTGTCCGAAGTCTTGGTATTGGTTGTTCGGGTTCTCTTCCGGGAGGTCGTAGTGGAGGCTGTCGTTGGGGATTGTTGCCTTGAGTACCGACCCCTGTTCGAGATAGAGGGCGGTGTGACTCTTCAGGCGGATGGAATAACTCAAGTAAGTGCCGGCGGGCAGATAGACCGTACCTCCACCTGCCGTTGAGGCTGCTTTGATGGCTGCATTGATGGCAGGACTGTCGATGTGCTTGCCATCTCCTTTGGCACCATAGTCTCTGACGTTGTAGATACCGTTTGCTGCAGTGGCAATGCTCAGGCTTGCCAACAAAAAAGGTAGTAGTAAAATGATTTTTTTCATGCGTATATGTTTTGATGAGTAGTTACTTTTTTGCCTTGTTTATTATGTAAATGCCTGTGGTGGCGAGCAGGGCGGCAAGCAGGTACTTCCAATAAAATGGTTCGCCCAGACAGAGGCACGAGGTGATGGCACCTACTACGGGAATAAGCGAATTGAATATGGCAACTTTGCCTACAGGATTGCAACTGAGCAACTTGTTGTAGAGGGCAAAACCAAGGGTGGAGATGCAGATGAGCAGTGCCAGTATAGTCACACCTGCCAATGTGATGCGCGGCAAAGTACCTCCCATCAGCAGACCGGGCAACACCAGCAGGGAACCTCCTAAAGCCAGGCTGTATCCGGTGCCCACGAACACATCGACCCGGTGGCTCAGTCCGCGCGTCAACAGTCCGGCAAAAGCCGAGCAGAGTGCATTGAGGATAATCATGCCGTCGCCTAACCACGTGAACTGCCCGCTCTCTCCGCTTCCTAAGTTCAGCGTCAGTATACCGGCAAAGCCTATGGCACAACCGGTGATTTTGGGTAGGGTCAGCTTGTCGCTCTTGAAAAAGAGACAGGCAAGCAGCACCAACATGAACACACTTATCGAATTGAGAATGGCTGCCCGCGCCCCCTCGCTATGCGAAAGACCTATATAGAAGCAGGCATAGTGTAGGGTGGTGTTGAGCAGGGCAAAGAGCAGGATATACCACCAATTGCTTGGTCTTGCCACTGCAAAACTGCGCCGGGTTGTGGCTGCAATGCCTAATATGATGAGTCCTGAAATAGCGAATCTGATTCCTGCAAACAGCATTTTGCTGCCCGTCATCTCTTGTGTGATATCAAACTCCTCGAAACCTAACTTGATGAGCGGGTATGCCCATCCCCATGCCATCGCCGCCGTCAAAGCAAATACCACCACCCACACCGGACGTTGGAATATGCTTGTCGTTGTCTTGTCACTCATTGTTTTTATACCTTATTATATATATGTCTCTTCCAATTGATGAAGTTTGGAGTAAACTCCTGCAAAGGTATAGCTATTTTTTTATTCCGCAATAGAAAAATAAGAAAAGTGCAGTGCTGCAAACACAATACCCTATGCAGTACTACACTTTATGCTTCAAGTATGAAGAGTACAAAAGAGTACCCAAACTTGTTCAGAAGAATGGTTAAATAGAGACCGTCGCTTTGAAGATGGGAGCCGGGCGTTGCGAAGTGCTGTCGTATCCATACCAGTAGCCTTGTGAGTCGGGACCGGTGGGGAGGTAACAGAGCCGCAGAGAGTCGTTGTATGTCCCATAAAGTACTTGCCAGTTGGTTGGGGGCTGCAAACGTTTGGTCTGTACAAACTCAGCCGGGCGTTTTTTTAGCGACAGACCGGCTTCAATCCAGGCTTGGGTGGCTTGAATGGTATAAGCAGGATAGTGCTCGCGGCAAAAAAGGTAGAGCAATTCGCCGCGTCGTTCGAGACTCATCGGTTGGTCGATGTAGTTATGCACGGTCAGGTAGGCGAGGAATTGGGGAAGAAACTCCCGCTCGTTTATGATAAGCTTGCGGGTGAGTGTCTGCCAGGCAACCGTGTTGTAATAGGCATCGAGCAGGCGCGAAAGGCGGCGGCTTTCTTGCAATTGGGCACAGGCGATATGATTGGTTTCCAACACCTCATACGGTGGGAGCGGGGAGTAGCGGATTCCCAATGCCTCAGCATCGCGTCGCATGGCTGTACCCGGAAGAAGCTTAAGGGACTCGAGTTGAATTTCTCCGGCTTGAAATCCGGCTAAGGTGCGGATATCTTCATAGATTTGCGGAAGGGTGTAGAGAGGAAGCCCTGCAATCAAATCGGCATGAGTGACAAGATTGGAGAGTGAGCAGAGAAAACGGAGACCGTCAAGTGCCTGTTCGAGCGTGCCTTTTCGCCGGCTTGCATCCAGCACCTCTTTGCGAAGACTCTGTATGCCCGCTTCCAGATGGAGCAAGCCATGAGGTAGTGAAGCCAGCACTTCGCGCACCGGCTGTGGCAACAAAGCGGGGTGTATCTCCAAATGAAAGCGCAGGTGAGGATGAAATTCGGCAAACAGATTCATCAGTTCTATCGCCCGACGGGGGTGATAGTTGAACGTACGGTCGAGAATACGTACATCGCGGATTCCATGCTCGCGAATGCGGTGGAGGCGTTGGCGTAAGACATCTAAAGGAAGAGTGCGGATGGGGTCGCCCATGCCGCTGACGCAGAATGCACAAGAATTGAAACACCCACGCGTGGTCTCAATCTGTACGAAAGGCTTGTCCCAAGTGAATAGCGGACTCTCTTCAGGAGGGAGCAGGCGGTCAAACTCCTGCACGCGGGCAAGACCACCGTCGTGGTAAATCTTTTGAGGAACTGTTCCGTTTGAAGTAAAAGGCATTGGCACTCCAAGTTGCTCGTTAAAAGTCTGTAGCGGCTTTTCCATAAAACATAGTCCCGGTATCTCTCCCCATCTTTCCGGCTTGTCCCATACCTGAAGCCAGCGGGCAAAGCCCTCTTCGCCTTCGCCACGGAACACGGCATCCACTTCGGGATGAGTAGAAAGGTAAGTCTCGTTGTCTCCCAAAAACTCGGGACCTCCCAATATTACTTTCACACGAGGTATCAGTGCTTTTACTCTTCCTACAATATGAAGCAGTTGCTCGTGAGTGAAAAGCCACGCAGTTGCTGCTAATACGTCGGGGTGGTGAGAATAGATGGTATTAACAATCGTACCGGTAGGTTCGTTGTTGGTTGTACGTACCACTGTCCATTCTACCTCCGGTAAATTCATTGCTTGGGCATGCAGGGCGGGTAATGCCAACGAACTGTGGGCATAAGAGCAGTTCAAATCAATCCAAAGAAGTTTCATTCTTGTCAACTTTCGTTTCTACCTTGTTACTTTCACTCGGCATTGCTTCCCAAAAAGCACGCAATTCTCCTAAAACCTCTTCATAATCTTGCATGGTAAAGGTGCCTTCGCCATTCATCAGAATCGTCATTTCTACGTTGTCGAAAGATTTCCCGACACCAGTGTCGCGGAAACCGTTACGCAGGTAGAAAGCATGACGCCTACGGCGTTGCTCTTGATTGTCGCACACTTGTTGAGGCGACTCCATATCCAAAATGTTTGTCGACGTTTTGTATTTTTCCAGCAATCGTGAAAGGATTTGTTGTCCGATACCCTGTCCACGGAGTTCTTCGCGGACGGCAAAATACCAAAACCAGTTGAATGATTGGCGGGGGTATACGATGGTAAAGCCCAATAGCTCTTGATCATTATAGTAGGCGGTGAAGTCGAGTGACATCTTCACCATCAGTCGTTTCAAATCTTCATACGGTATTTGTTCTTCTTCAGGAAAAGCTGTTTCGTAGAGTCTCCTGATATTGGGAGCGTCAGCAAGTGTAGGGGATAACTGTTTTTCTTCTATTTTAAACATGTTGTATAACTATTACTCTTATAACTCCTCGTAAACCGAGTCGGATATAATTGATTTTGATAGTTCCCGGTCTTTTTATTTCGGTCATTTTGTATCGGTCTATCCTTTTTTTCAGGACAAAGGTAGTCATTCTTTCTGAATAGCCGGCAACAATCGGATATCGAATGCCGCTTTTACTTTCTTTGGCATCTTCTTTACCACCTCATTGTAGCTGTGGCAGATGAGAGATTGAATCAGTCCATCGGACAATGCGCTGAAAAGATTGAGCTGATTCCAATACTTCTTGTTCATATGCCAGGCAGGGGCTATCTCCGGATGCCGCTCGCGCAATTCAAGGGCATATTCGGGTTCGCACTTCAGCACAAACCACTCGGTATGCTCCAAATCCATCATGGCAAATATCTTTCCACCGACACGAAACACCAACGTGGTTTCATCGAACGGAAAATCTTCCGTAACCAAAGGCAAAGAAAGGCAATAATCTCTAACTGTTTCTATGTCCATATGACTGACTGTATTTTTATATAGATTTCCATAAGGGGGGAGCACCTCCTCTCAGACAACACTTAATTCCTCTACTCGGGAGAGGTAATTCTTCATATTCCCTGCTTTTATTATCTTTTTCCACGACTTTCTGCCGATGGTAGGCTCCATGTAGTCCCAAAAAGAACGCAACTTCAGCAGTTGTTGTGCTTCGCCCGGAATAATTCTCCGGTAATGTTCAAGCAAAGCATTGTGCATCTGTTTTATTTTCATTACCAATTGGTCAGGGCTGAGTTTTGTCCCCGAGATATATTCCTGTGCCAACGACGGACGTGCAAGCAATCCCCGACCAATCATCACTCCCAAAAGCCGTTCACCATAACGATTCTCCAATCTGTTTATCTCCTCAACCGAACAGATGTCACCATTATACATTACAGGATGCTTGCACACGGACAGGAATTCATCGAATGCTTCCATATTGACCTCCCCCTTGTATTGCTGAGTGGCTATACGGGGATGCATAGTCACGTGACACAACGGCATATCGTTTATCAGGCTGATGCAACTCTGCCATTGATTGACATCATCAAGCCCAAGGCGCATCTTCACAGAAAAGACAAGCTCGCTATTGCAATTCATAACTTCCACCAACTCACGCAGCTTGTCCGGAGAGGCAAGCAGTCCGGAACCCCTGCCATGACGAGTCTGCAATGGGAACGGGCATCCGGCATTTACATCTATCCGCCTATAGCCTAATGATTTCAAATAATCAACGAGAATCCTCATTTCCCCACCGCCATTGGCAATGATCTGTGGCACGACATTCACATGCTCGTTAAATTCAGGTCGTACATCACGCATATCCTTACTCCTCACTACTCCATGCTCCAATCGCACAAATGGTGTGGTATATGTTGCTACACCGCCAAAATAGATTTGGTGCAACCGACGGTATGCATCTTCTGTATAGCCTTGTAATGGTGCAAAATGAATCTTATACATACTCTGTAAAGTTGGCAAATTGGTCTGTATATCTTGAACAGCGAACAAAAGTACTTAAAAACTTCTAATTTCTCCAACTTTACGCCGCACAATCGAACTTATTTGCACAATCTTTCATAAATATTGATACATGGTTACATGCCGGACAGCATTACTTTTGCACCCGAAAAGACAAATCCATTAGTGTATGAAGCGATATATCTATTATCTTATGACGATGTGGCTGGCGGCAAACGTCATTAGTTGCGACCACCGGTCCGAGGAGGGACCGTCCATCGTGAGGGTGAAGTGTGACACGGTGAAAATCGCCACTTTGCCCGACAATCTGCAATTTCCTGCGCGGGTGAAGGCGGCCGAGGAGGTCAACCTTGCATTCAAGGTGAACGGTGAGCTGGTGCGGGTGTTTGCCCAAGAAGGGAAGCATGTCCGACAAGGGGAACTGTTGGCAGAAATCGACCCCCGTGATTATGCAATTCAGTTGCAGGCGGTGGAGGCTGAGTGGCAACGCGTGAATGCCGAAGCGGAGCGCGTCATTGCCTTGTACGCCGATAGTGTGGCGACGGCTTCTGATTACGACAAAGCCCGCTATGGCTTGCAACAGATGACGGCAAAGCGCGAATATGCCCAAAATCAGCTTGCCGACACAAAACTATATGCCCCCTTTGACGGCTACGTCAAGCATCGCCTGTTCGATCCTCCTGCGGTGGTCGGTGCAGGTATGCCTGTGGTGACGATGTACTCGTCATCAATGCCTGAGATAGAGCTTTTTATCCCTTCATCGGTCTTCCGTCGGCAGAATGATGTCGCAGCGTTCAAGGCAAAGTTTGAATTCTTGAAGGAGGCGGTGCCACTCAGCCTTGTCAGCATTTCGCCCAATGTCAATTCCAACCAATTGTACGCCGTACGGCTGGCATTGCCTTCATCGATGGAGGAGCAACCGTCGGTGGGTATGTCGGTCATGGTCGAAGTCGGGTTTCATGCCGCGTCCGACAGTGTGGTGGAGATACCTGCGAATGCCATTTTCCATGAGGATGACTCCGACTATGTGTGGATTCTTGTGGAAGACAAGGTCGTAAAGCGTCCGAGAGGGATGGTGCAACTTCACACGGATGGCACTGCCACTGTCGCATCCGGATTGGAAGCGGGTGAAATAGTCGTATCTGCCGGGGTGGACAAGCTCAGAGAAAATCAGCAAGTGAAACCTTTGCCACAGGCAAGCAAAACAAACGTGGGAGGGTTGCTATGATTGATGTTGGCAAGTGGGCGTTCGACAACAAGCGCCTTGTGTGGTTCCTCATAGCCGTGCTTCTGTTGGGGGGCGTTCGTGCCGCCTACGAGATGGGCAAGTTGGAGGACCCCGAAATAAAGGTCAAGATGGCCATGGTGGTGGCCACCCGTCCGGGCGCATCGCCCACGGAGATGGAGTTGGAGGTGACAGACCCATTGGAGCGTGCCATCCGCACGATAGGGGATG
>JAFUPU010000036.1 GCA_017472635.1 Bacteroidaceae bacterium | reverse complement strand
GTTTGACATCGCCCTCATGCCTGAAGAGTATGGTATGATCGTGTTTGTGCTTGCACCCGGAGCCTTCATCGCATTGGGATATTTGATTGCCATTGTAAACAGATTGAGAAAAGCGTGATAACGTTTAATTTCTAATTCATTAATTTTTAATTTCGATTAGTATGGAATATTTATTGATATTTATCACCGCCATCTTTGTAAACAATGTGGTGTTCTCTCAATTCCTTGGTATTTGTCCGTTCTTTGGTGTATCCAAGAAGATTGAGACAGCCGCAGGTATGGGAGCTGCTGTAGCTTTCGTGTTGACCATTGCTACGATTGTCACCTATCTGGTTCAAATCTATGTGCTCGATGCCAATGGTCTTGGCTATTTGCAGACCATAGCCTTTATCCTCATCATTGCCGCCCTTGTGCAGATGGTAGAAATCATATTGAAGAAAGTATCTCCAGCCCTTTATCAGGCATTGGGCGTTTTCTTGCCTTTGATTACCACTAACTGTTGTATCTTGGGTGTTGCCATCTTGGTGATACAGAAGCAATACGACCTCCTTACAGGTGTTATATATGCCTTCTCTACCGCACTCGGATTTGCCTTGGCGTTGATTATCTTTGCGGGCATCCGTGAACAATTGAGCATGGTGAACGTGCCTAAGGGCATGCAAGGCATGTCTATCGCACTGGTTACCGCCGGCTTGCTTGCCATGGCTTTCATGGGATTCAGTGGCGTAGACGGAGGGTTGGCAGTATTGTTCGGCTTGAAGTAAAATAAGTGAGTTTTGTGTAGAGGTTGACTTCCCTGGACAAAGGGGAAGTGCCTCTTCAAAAACACAATTCAGAACCTCCGCCATACGTTTGCCGGAGGCTATAAAGAAAAGAGAGAGGGTGTGATAGATTCACATCCTCTCTCTTTTTATCTGTCATCGCCATCATTATTTGTTGACGCGAGTAGCCTATAAGATTTAAGGTTGGTCATTCTCTTCAAACTCTCCCGGCAAAGGCCAGTTGGGCGAAGGCGTGCGCATCAGCTTCATTTCGCGTTCAAACGCTTCCACCATCTCAGGATACTTGTCGGCAAGATTGTTAGACTCGGTCATATCTTCGCGTATGTTGTAAAGCTCGAGCGGAGCATTGGGCTTGACGCTCACCACTTTCCAGTCCCCCTTTCGTGCGGCACGTTGTTTTCCAGGAAACTCCCAATAGAGCATGCGATCTTCCATCTTCATCTGCGCCCCCTTGATGATGGGCAATATGTTGATGCCATTGCGTCGGGTGGGGAGCTTGTCGGTGGCATTGGCCACGGCTGCCAAGGTTGGCATCACATCGGGGAAATAGATGAGGTCATTGCGTTCTTGCACAGGCACTGTACCCGGTTGGTTGACAATGAACGGCACCCGTATGCCTCCTTCGTAAAGTTGTCCCTTCATCCCCTTGAGTTTTCCCTTGCACCCTAAGATTTCGAGCGGAGCCTGTTTTGCAGCCCCATTGTCGGAGGCAAAGATGATGAGCGTGTTTTCGCGTATGCCCAATCGGTCAAGCTCGTCGACAAGTCGTCCGATGGCGCTGTCCATGTGTGTGATGAGCGAGGCATAGCGCTTGGTGTTCATGTCCCATTGCTCATCGTCATACCAGCTTGTCTCCTCCATGTTATAAGGCTCGTGCGGTGCATCGTAGGCCAAGTAGAGGAAAAACGGATTTTTGCGATTGCGGTTGATGAACTTGATGGCATCTTCGGTAGAGATGTCGGTGTTATGTTTGATGCGCTTGTCTCCTTCGTTCTCTTTGATATTTTCGAGTTGATGGTTATTGAATCGCCAATAAGGATAATAGTAAGGGTCGTTGGAGTAAGAGGTGCTGATGAGCCATCCGTAGAATTCGTCGAAGCCCCGTGTGAGGGGTGTCGCCTCGGGGTTGAATCCGTCGAGATGCCATTTGTTGACCAGACACGTGCGGTATCCCGCATCTCCCAATACGGTGGCTATAGTGGTATCGCTTGGTAGCAGGTGCATACGTCGGATGATGTTTTTCCCTTTCAGCCCTTGAATGCCTCCGGAGGCTGCAAAATTGTCGCGGATGGTGGTGTTTCCCGTGTTTCGCCCCGTCATCAGTGCGCAACGTGAAGGGGAACTGATGCCCGACCCTGCATAACATTGCGTAAATCGTGTACCTGTTTCGGCAAGGCGGTCGATGTTAGGAGTCTCGATGTACTTGTTACCATAGCATGCAAGATCGCAAAACCCCAAGTCGTCAGCCAGGATAAAGATGATGTTAGGTTGTTTCTTCTCATCGGCTCTATCCTCTTTTTCTTGCGCTTGTACCTCAGTTTGCGGGATTGCCAGCATCCCTAAGGCATATAGTCCGTTGATGAATGTTTTTTTCTTCATGTATTGTGCGTTTTTGAATACGTTATAATCTCTCTCTCCTTTGTAATTTGTCTGCAACCCGATTATTGGATTCATTCCCTTTTTACCAATTGGCGGGTCATCGGATAATCCTCTTTTTGGGTGAGGAATTTATTTAATTTTACCCTTTGACAGGTATTTCTCCCCTCTGCCTGCTCCTTCCTTCGGTGAGGAGGCGGTTATTTCCCGTTTTGCTTCAATTCGTCAGAGGCTTTGATGTGTAATCCGTCGGTCTTCCAATCTTGGCATTGTACAAGGCGTCCGGCATGTTCTCCTGAGAGAAAAACATGGTCGAAGGTGAATCCCTTGATAGGGCTTTGTTTGATGCCTATAGCTTCGACACACGTCTTTGCACCACTTGCGGTGACATGGCTCATGTGTACGTTTCTGAAGATGGGGGTACCTTGTTCGGGAGTCACTGGCAACAACATGGTTTTCCAGTGTGCGGGGATGGTTGCAGGGTCATATCCTGCGGGTAGCTTGGATGTGCTATATGCAGGATGCCAATTGAGGTCAACCACTAACGGGCGTTCAATATCTTTCATCTCAATGTCGCTCAGGTAGATGTCTTCAATAACTCCACCCCGTTGGCAAGTGCTTTTGAAACGGAATCCGCAAGTTGTCTTTATCCCTTTCATCCGATAGGCAACGATGTGTCTGATGCCTCCTGAGGTTTCGCTTCCGCAGGTGAACAAGCCTCCACCGTGTCCTGCCACACAATCTCTTATCACCACATATTGGCAAGGGCGGTTAACCCTCAATCCGTCGGCATCGCGTCCGGCTTTCAGGCAAAAATTGTCATCGTTGCAATTGATGGTTGAATTTTGCACCAAGATGAACTCAGAAGAGTCGATATCGATGCCATCAGTGCTGGGGCCATGTCCCTCAATGTTGTTGCTGATGATGATTCCATCGATGGTGACATGATGGCTATAGAGTATGTGCAGACTCCAAAACCCCGGTTGGTAGAGTACGATGTCGCTCACGGTCACATGTTCGCTTTCTGAAATGAGGATACCTCGTGGACGTTCGCAATCATAGTCGACAATCCATCGCAACCCTTTTGGGTTGTACTCCTTTCGCATAGCCCAATATTTATCCCAAAAAACTTTTCCGCGTCCGTTGATGGTACCGTCACCGGTGATGGCGGCATTTTTCTTGCCTATGATGTTTATCAGTGCGGCAGGCCATGTCATTTCAATGCCGGCAACGCGGGTAGGGATTCGTTTGTAATCGTTGAGGTCTTGTGAGCCGATGAGGGTAGTCCCTTTAGGGATACACAAGTTTACGTTGTTGCCCACAAAGATTGAACCTGTCAGGTAGATGCCAGGTCCGAAGGTGACGGTGCCTCCTCCCGCCTTTTCGGCTTCGTCGATGGCACGTTGGATGGCTTCGGTACAGAGGGTGACGGCATCGCCCGACGCACCATAATCGTCGACCATGTAGGTGACAGGATGTGAAGGGAAAGAGTGTGCGCCCACCTGTTTCATCCAAGGCAGGTCAGGAAACTTGTTGGCAAAAGCAAGGTTGCAACATAGCATGGCTATCCACAAGAGGGTGGAAAATCGTTGTTTTATCATGTTTCTATATGTTTTTATTTAAGGGCAAAACTACATTTTTTCTTTTGAGTGGGCAAATATTTGGGTGAGTTTTAAGCTTCTTTGGTGCATTCGTTTGCTTTTCAGCTGTTTTTTATTACCTTTGCCACCGATTTCTGTAATATATAAAAGAAAGACATTATGCACAAGGTATCGGAAAACCCTTTCAAAAACCGGAATGAACGCATGCTTATGCCGTTAGTCGTTATTACGGCATTGTTTGTAACGCTTTATTTGGTCTCTAACGTGATGGCGGTAAAGGTCATCGGTTTGTTTGATTGCTTCTATTTTGATGCAGGTACCATTACATTTCCCTTTGCCTATATGTTGGGCGATGTGCTTACCGAGGTGTGGGGATATCGTACGGCAAAGCGTGTCATCTGGCTTACGCTATTTTGCAACATCCTGATGGTTGCATGCACCCAAATAGGAGTTTGGTTGCCTTCGCCCGACTATCTCGACCCTACGGCTGAAGCCTACAATCGCATCTTCACCTATGTCCCCCGCATTGTGTTAGGGTCGCTTACCGGATTCTTGTTGGGCGAGCTCAGCAATGCTTGGTTGATGGAGCGCATCAAGCGACGTACCGGAGCCAAGCGCTTGTGGGTGCGCACGATAGGTAGCTCGGTGGTGGGTTATCTGTTTGATACGTTGCCCTTTGTGCTCATCGGTTTCTTGGGGGTTGTCTCTACCCGCGACCTATTGCTGATGATAGCCTTCCAGTATGTATCCAAACTATTGATTGAATCTTTCTTTGGTACTCCCATGGCGTATGCCGTCATTCGTTTGATTCGTAAAAACCGTTGGATGCCATGAAACGTTATGCCATCATTCACGAGAAGTTTCCTCGCGAGTTTGTGTTGTTGCAGGGGAGGGGATGCCGTTGGGCAAAGTGTCTCTATTGCGACTATCATGCCGATGTCAGTTCTTCGCCATACGAGACAAACCTTCCGGTGCTTCAACAAGTCACTGGGTGTTATGGAGTGTTGGATGTCATAAACTCAGGGTCAGCCCCCGAACTCGATGCCGATACCCTTCGCCTTATTCGCGAAACAGTGCAGGCAAGAGGCATCCACACCTTATGGTTTGAAGCGCACTATATCTATCGCCATCGGTTGGAAGACTTTGCCCGTCAATTTGCCCCCGCGCAAGTGAAATTTCGTTGTGGGATAGAGAGTTTCGATGGGGCATTGCGTGAGCGGTTGCGCAAAGGGATATCAGCGGAAGTGCGTCCGGATGATGTGGCACGTTATTTCAAAGGTGTCTGCCTGTTATGTGGTATGGAGGGCGATACGCGTGAGCGCATTCTTTCAGACGTAGCCATTGCTCGTCGTCATTTCGAGTATGCCAGTGTTAACCTGTTTTGCCCCAATTCAACTCCAGTAAAGCGCGATGATGAACTTTGTCAGTGGTTTTTAGATGAGGTCTATCCTGCGTTGAAAGATGACACCAACTTTGAAGTGTTGGTAGAAAATACCGATTTAGGGGTTGGGTAGCATTGCCTCCAACTAACACTTGGGGGGTACATTTATGCCCTATTTTTTTCTCCCGCGTGCGCGAGAATTTTTTCTCAGACAGGGGAGAAAATTCAGAGAAGTAACCCCTCCTTAGCATCATTTTCTGACAATGTCAGATAAAGTATGCATGCCTGCTATAAACGCCATTTAAGTTTCTGCCTAACGAAACTTGAATAAAGTTATTTGAGGCTATCGTTTTTTTTTGTACCTTTGTATCCGATTGCTTAATGCTGATATAAAAAGCGAGTGCTCATTCATCTTCTAAGTAGAGTGTATCATGAAAACAAAACTGAAAATCATTATATCCGGTTCGCGCTTCAGTCGCGAACGCGAGGCACTGACCGAAATATTCAAGTCGGTTGATTATGCCGGTGCCATTGACTATTACGATTGCAATGAACATGTGACCAACTACACCTTGGTGGGTAAACAAGGTGAAATAAACCAACGTATCCAAGAGTGCGATTGGTATATCCTGTTGGCACCGACCCGTAACTATGGAAAATATACGTGGGAAGAGTGGAAAGTTGCCACCAATCGCCTCAAACAAGATGACAAGACTTGGATGGTCACCGTCTTCAGGTGTAACACTATTGATGAACAGGTTGAAAATACTCACCTTGTCGCAGAAAAAGCTTGGTTGGATGAACTCAAAAAACAAGGTCTTTCTCCTGATACATACGGTTCTTATACGTTTGATGACTTCAAGCGGGAGGTGGCAGGAGGTAACTTTGAGAAAACCTATGACTATCAGTTGGGTACAGACCCTCTTGCCGACTTCAAACGAGCCGTGCAGGACGAGTTGAAACTAGCTCTTGAGAAAAATCTGTTGTTGAAGAGCATTTCCACCCCTTTGACGGAGATGAAACCCGGGCAGGTTTTTGCAAATTCCTACCGTGTGGAAGAAACCAAGGGATTTGATGAAGACTTCTACATTCCACGTTCAACGGTGGATGGTGAGTTGGACGAAGAAGAGCTGTTTACCATTGTCTTGGGAGCACCGGCATCGGGAAAAACACGTGCCGTCTATGAATTCTTGAAACGAAAAGCAACAAGAAGTATTGAAGAAAAACGCCCTATCCCTCGCTTGATTTCGGTGAAAAAAGGGGAGATGGGCGAGGTGTTGCAAATCTTCAAACATTTTAAGTGTTGGTACGATTCATTGCCAACCGGACGTTGTTTCTTCTTGGATGACTACTACATCGTGTTTGACCAAATCAGCGATGTGCTTTACACCAAAGATTGCATTAGCGAATTCTATGAGTTTTTCAGGATTGCCGTACAACAACTGCGCGCTCATGTGATAGGCACATCGTTGTTTGAAGCCTATGATTTCTTGAAAAGACAAGAAGATTGCATAGACTCCAACTCGGTGTTTGCTGATGTCAAAGAGATTAGGATTGCTCGGATTGACAACGAGGCGGATGATGACTTCAAAGACCATCTGAAAGACTATCTGATTAAAGAAAATGTAATTGACTCAGACACCGAAGAGAGTATCAACCTGCTTATCCGAAACAAGAAACTTACCGGATGGGTCATTGGTGACTACATCAAAAAGTTGGTAGAATACAACAATACCATAAAAAGAAACATCGAGTCGTATGAGAAAAAAGATGTCCGCCACAATGCTTTGATAAAGAACTTTGTACAAGCATTCTTGGTTATCCGTATTTTCCGTCGGGGTAACCATGTCCCTTTGGCTTTGGTATTGAGTGTGATGAAACAACTCAACTCAGAAAATCCTTTGTCAGAAGGACAAATACTTGATTTGTGTCGCTTTTTTGCCCAAGAGGCTATTTTGTCGATAGATACAAACGAAAGAGGCAAGGAGTTGGAATATTGTTTCAAAGAGGAAACTTACAAGTATGACGATGAGATGCTGACCTTATGGTTACCCCCGCGTTTTTACGTCAGCATCATGAACGACTACATCTGGGAGTATTTGATGAGCGAATACAACTTAGAGGTGAATAAAAAAGAAGACATGAAGCTTGCTATGAAGGCTTTTTATAACGCTTTTGGTGTTAAAAATCCACTTTCAACACTCCGACGTATCATTGCACGATCTCCCTCTGTCTCCCTTGCCAATAAATATGCGGCACAAGAGAACTTTGTGTGGGAATTTGTCTATTTCGAATTGAATGAATTGTGTGAAAATGAAGAGTTGTGGCAAAGTAAGTCGACGGAATTGATAGAACTGATAGCCACCCTGCTTCATCGTTCATCATCGTTGGACAACCTTATGCTGTATTTCGATGAATATGTAACGAAATCCAACGGGCGCTTCAAACTGGATGAAACGGTTGTGGCAGAGCTGATGGGGTTTGCTCAAAACAGAAGTAAAGTAATACGCCAAGAACTGAAAGAATTTTTGCAAAAAATTACGGTTCTCGGAGCAAAAAAGGTGAATTTCTGCGTTTTGAACTGAACCATAACGCATTAAACAGAAAACCTCAGAAATAGTAACAATGGCAATTTAGCAAAGAAACGCAAGGTAATGAAATAGAACGGTTGCCAAGTCATTACCCGATAATGCAGTAAAGTTTTTCTTTGTGTCGTCACGTTTCATC
>JAFUPU010000035.1 GCA_017472635.1 Bacteroidaceae bacterium | reverse complement strand
GCCTGTCACCTTGTAAAGCTGGTCAAGCTCCATCAGGATGTGGCTGTCCGTCTCGTCGAGGTGGAAGGCACGCTCCATGTACTCGAGGGCTTTCGTGCGGTTCTTCTCCTTATTATAATAATAGAGAGCAAGATTCCTCCATACGGTGGGGAAGTGCGGGTCACGCTCTGCAGCCATCTCCCAATTTTCCTTGGCAAGGTCGTACTGACGCTTGTCGTAGTAAAGGCATCCGAGGTAATAGGGAGCTCGTGCTCCTTGGGGATTATGCATCTTGGCAAGGTTGAGTGCCACGATAGCGTCCAATGAGTTCGGGAAACAATAGTCCGAACAGGTGGCTTCCGCTTTTTCATAGTCGCCCATATAATAATAGGTCATAGGACTGCTGGCATTCTCTTCGATAGCCAACTTCCAGATGGCATCTGCTTCGGCTCTGAGTCCGGCTTGTTGATAGTCGAGTGCCACTTCATCGTAGTTATGAGACGAACGACGCATCAGTTGCTTTAACTCGTGGAGGTATGTCTCATCCTGTGTGAGCAGGTATTGCTCATAGCGGCATACATAGTTGAAGAGGTCGACGGTGAACGATTCGTCAATCCAAGCCAATGCCTCTTCGATGTGTCCCATCTTACGCAGAATGATAGCTTTCAGGGCACGTGCCTTGTGGTTGCGGCTATTGTTGATGAGGGCGCGGTTCACTTCGTCGAGTGCATCCTCATAGCGGCATTCACTTGTACTGATGCAGGCAGCTTCGAAGTAACCGGCATCAGCCCAACCTTTATTCCAAGTGGATTTCCAGAACCAATGGTAAGCCTCTTGTATCTTGCCCTGGTATTTCAGGCAAAGTGCAAGGTTGAAGAGCGGTTCGCCATCGTAGGGGTTAGGATTACGTTTTTGAAGGACCTTGACAGCCGTACGCAAATATGATTCTGCTTTATCAAAGCGACCACGACGCAAGTACCAGAGACCTGTCTGGTTGTTGCACCGGTAGTCAAGCGGGTCGCGACGCAGTGCCTCTTCGTAGTAGTCGAGTGCCGACCAGGTGGCGTGGCGGTATTGCTCGAGGTGAAGACCGGTAAGGTAGAGTTGGTCGATGGTCTTTGTCTCACCGGGAGGAAGTGCAGCTTCTGCTGCATCGGGGATGGGACGGATATCGTCCGGCTCGGCGCACCAAGTGAGCAGTACCTTACTTGTGTCAGCATTACGGATAATCAGATGGAGGGCTTTAATATCGCAACCATCCAACTCTATAATTTCATCAAAAAGGTTCTCTGGCGTAAGTATCTTTTGTTCGTCAAAATAGACCTTCACAGAGGGATGTGACAAGGTGATGCGTACCTTTTGTTGAGAAGTTGCGGCTATCTTCAATCGGACTTTCCCGTTGTCTTCGGTTTCGATGTTCATCATCAAATCCTTCGTTGCCTGTTTCACTACGCCCAGTTCGCGGTAAGGCATGAAGTACTGCACGAATTGCTTCTCCTCGTAAGGCATCAGCCAAGTGAAGTCGGGTTGGTTCTCGGTATAGACACCTGCCATCAGTTCGATGTAGGGGCGGAAGATGCCAGGTGCACTTTCGTAGTCATCGTCGGTGAGGCAGCGGTCCCACGCACGACCGAAGTCGCCATTTCCCCATGTCCATTGCTTCTTTCCGGGACTGAAGTGATGGCTTGCCACGTGAAGCATACCGCCTTTGGTGTCGTTTTCATAGCCACCTTCGAAGTCGTACTTCGAGTTCACCGCCATGTATGAGGTAGGCACTTTGATGTTTTTATAGTTAGAGATGTCCACACCGGCAGAGTAATCCATCTTGTAATAGGTCCCCGTGGCAATGGGGAAGGACGAGACGGCGCGTTTACCATGGTCGAATACCGCATTCACATCGGGCGGGAAGATACTTTGGTAATGGTCGTTCACCTCTACAGCAGGATTTGCCCACCAAAGGAAGGTCTGCGGCAGCGGAGTGCGGTTGCTCAATTGACCTTGAATCTCCAGGTAAGCGCATCCCGGACGTAAGGTAAATCCTGCCATACCCTTTTGGTGGAACATGCGTTCCATTTCATTCACCCACACGGTTACGCTACCATCGGCATTCTCCTCTATTTTTGCATCTACAGGCAGATAAGTCGAGGGACGGTGGTGTTGCGGCCAGTTAAACTCTATTCCGCCGCTAATCCACGGACCTGCCAACCCTACGAGTGCCGGCTTGATGACGTGATTGTAATAGACAAAATGGCGTTGCTTGATTTTATCGTAAGCCATCTGCACGCGACCACCCAACTCGGGCAGAATCATCACCTTGATGTATTCGTTTTCCAGATAGATGGCATCGTACTCCTTGTCCACCCGCTCGTCGCTGATGCTCTCGATGACGGGGTAGGGATAAACTACTCCGCTCGAGCCCTGGTAGACGCGTTTCTCTAAAAAAATAGGATTCTTTTCAGGTGCTCCCACTTCGTAAGTGGGGATGGTCACCTGTTCTTTCCATGCTTTTACCATGATTGATTATTTCCTTTCAATAATTGTAATCTTGTTTATCTGTTCTCCTACTTTTATACCCTGCTCAAGTTCAGATTTGAATGCCGATGGGAAATATACCGGCATATCCTTCTGCAAGGGCAGAATGCGCAACTCCAATTCGTGGCAATCAGCGGGCAGTCTCCACAGAGCGTATTGGAAGTGGCGGCTATTCCAGAAGTTGTCGTCGATGAGTTTGCCATTGGCATAGAGACGTGCCACATCGCCCAGATAGTCGATGTCAAGCAGGGCATTGGTGCGGTCAACTCCTTCGGGTAAAGTGATTTTATAGCAGGCTGCTTGCTCGAAGTCTTTATCTACCGGACTCTCGGCAACTTTGTTCACACCGATGGTGATAGTGCGTGGTGCTCCTGCTGTACGTGTTTTGTTATAAGAACATTCAGCCAATGTTTTAGGGGTACGGGTAGCCTCTTCAGGCAAGAATAATACGCTGGCTTGCTCTGGTGTAAGCAGGTAGATGTTCAACCCCTTTTCTTTGATGGTTGGTTTGACCGTTCCATAGGCTTTCAGTCCCTTCTTGACTTTTCCGTTGATTGAAATTTCGGTGCGGATGCCATCCAATTGCATCATGTAGAGGTTGGTTACTCCGTTTTCGATTCGTCTGGCAACCGGTTGTACTGTGGCATATTCAATGTTGTTATTACCCACTTTTAATCCTACTGGCAATACCGCCATAGTGCCGGCAGGGATTGTGATGGCGCGTTTGGGGAAGGTGGTTTCTCCTACGCTGAATTGTACTCCCTTTTTGTCTGTGAGATTTTGCAATCGCTCGTAGTTGTTGATAAATACGAATCCGCTGCCATCTTTTGTACGGTATGACCAACGCAAGTAAGAGTCTTCTCCTTTGGCGACAGGCTTGTCAGCTACCGGGAAATAGGCTTCCATCGGAGCCAGTTCTTCACCAAAGTCTGCCATGAACATATGTAGGGTACGCAGTGTATAGTAATGAGGGTTACGTTGTCCGAATTCACCGAGTGGCGCTTGGAAATCATACGTCTTGACGGGCAAGTCGTTGTAGTTTGTAGCAATCGTACGCTGTTCTTCGTTGAGTGTCGTAAGCTTTCCTTCGGGGTTTGTTCCTCCGTGATACATATAATATCCTAAAAGGTTTGAGCCTGAACCTAATTTGACTACAGCCATAGAGTAGGCATCTTCCGGATAGAGGTAAACACGACGGTGATAGGCTGTCATCATTCCGCCTCCCAATTCACAAGTAAAATAAGGGTATAGCTCATCCCCTTTTGTCAGCTTCTCTTTCTGTTCACCCAACTGCTCGGAAGCGATGGCTGTAGATGAACGGAATGCTTTGAAATGAAAAGCTTTCCAATAGTTTCCGGCAGTCTCTTTGATGCTCCGTTCCCAAAAGCCGTCAGCATAGTCGCCATAGAGCGGAATCATTTCACCGAAAGGAACCGGTTTGGATAGTTCGGGCCATCCGGTACGGGTATAGAACGGAAGGTCGAAACCTATCTCCAATGCTTTTTTCTTCAATGCCATCAGATAGTCACCCGAACCACGATATTCGTTGTCGAACTGACAGGCAATGATGGGACCGCCGTCTTTCCACTGGAGTCCTACTATTTGCGAGTAAATCTGTCGGTATAATGCATCCACATAGTGCATAAAAGTTGCATTGGTCTGACGCATCTTGCATCCTTTGCTGAACATCCAGTCGGGTATGCCGCCATTTCTTACTTCACCATGGCAGAAGGGACCTATACGGACAATGACAGGCAAATTCTCTTCGCCACAAATCTCGATGAACCGGCGCAGGTTGCGTTGTCCTGACCAATCGAAAATTCCCTCTTGCTCTTCTATGTGATTCCAAAACACATAAGTGGCTATGATGGTTATGCCGCCTTCCTTCATTTTTCTTACTTCGTCTTTCCACTCGTTTTCGGGGATGCGGCTGTAGTGGACTTCGCCCATTACGGCAGCTTTTCTTTTCCCGTCGATAATCAGACTGTGCTTATCCCATTTGATGCTGGGGATGTGCTGCTCTTGTTCCTCTGATGCAGATAGGGTGGAAAGTCCCATCCACATTGTCGCTAAAATAGCTGATAATGTCTTTTTCATAATTTGATTGTAACTATAGATTCTTGTTGCAAAGTTTTTAGGCACGAACTTATTCTTTTATCAGTTTCTTCTCCAATTCTTCCAATGTCTTGCCTTTTGTTTCGGGCAACCGGTAGAGGAAGAAGATGAAACCAATGCCACAGATGGCAGCGTAAATCCAAAAACTGCCACTGCTGCCGAGGGCTGCGTTCATGGGCGGGAAGAAATAGGTGAGTGTGGTAGAACCGACCCACAGGGCGAACGTACAGGTGGCCATTGCCACACCACGCACTCTGTTAGGGAATATTTCGGCAAGCAACACCCAAGTGACAGGCCCTAACGTCATGGCATAGGCTGAAATGGCGAGCACTACTAAAATGACCATGCCAAATCCGGTGACATGATAGTAATAGCAAGTACCCAAAATGGTATAAATGATAGCCAATGACAATGCTCCAAAAAGCATCAGTGAGCGACGTCCCCAACGGTCGATAGTAAATAGTGCTACGATGGTGAAAATGACATTTGCCACTCCGGTGATAACGATATTGAAAAGTACGTCTCCTACAGCATATCCGGCAGCAGAGAAAATCTCTTGTGCATAGTTGAAGATAACGTTTGTTCCACACCATTGCTGGAAGACTGCAACAAATAATCCTAAAATGAGTACTGTGGCATATTTGTGGGTGAACAGTGTCTTCAGTCCGGCTTGTCCGGCATCAGCAGCCCGTGAGGCATTTATTATTTTTAGCTCTTCCGCTGCGTAGTTGTTGCCGCCAATCATGCTTAGCGTGCGCATAGCTTTGTCGTTTTCTCCCTTCATTGTCTGATAACGTGGGCTTTCAGGGATGAAGAATGCCATGATGAGGAAAATAGCGGCAGGGAAAGCTTCTGCCCAGAACATCCATCTCCATCCCATCTGTCCATTCCAGGATGAAAGTATGAAAGAGTCTGCGGCAGCCAGTTGTGCTGCATCACCCGAAAGTTGCATGGCAGAGATTTCAGCAGGCAATGGTTCGGCAATTTGCCAATTTACGATTTGTGCTCCTAAAATACCCAATACGATAGTCATTTGGTTGAGTGAAACCAAACGTCCGCGTATGTGTGCGGGCGATACCTCTGCTATATACATGGGAGAAAGGGCTGAAGCAATTCCGATACCTACTCCTCCGATGAAACGTGCCCACAGAAATGGATTGAACGTATCGACCCATCCTGTCATCCATGCCGAGAAGAGGAATAATACAGCCGACCCTATAAGCAGCGGCTTGCGGCCATACCGGTCGGCCAACGCACCTGCAACCATCGCACCCAATAAACATCCTACCAATGCAATAGACATGGCAAGACCTTGCATTTCGGGTGAATTAGATATGCCGAAAAAGAGCTCGTAGAACGGTTTGGCACCACCAATGACCACCCAGTCATATCCAAAAAGCAGACCGCCCATTGCTGATACCAGACAGATGAAATAGGTAAATGATTTGTTGAATGTTTCCATGTGTTACTGTTTTTTTATTAGTTAATGACGGTGCAAAGGTACGCTGATTTGTAAAGGGTGCAAATAGAGAATAAGAGAAAAAAGATGGATTTTTCTTTGATATGTAATTTTTCATTCCTATATTTGCAAATAATATCATAAAGAGAAAGTTCTATGCCAAGAATAAAAGACGGATTCAGGGGCGAACGCGCCATCGTATTGCCTCGGATGATTGTGGAAGAAATGGAGAAAGATGCGTTGCTTTCCACATTGTATATAACCGATATGGGATATTATCCTCATGCAAGCAATCACTATCGGGAACGTAAAGAACCTTTAGGGCAGTATGTGTTAATTTATTGTGTGGATGGTGAGGGACTCTGTCGGGTGGGCGAACTCACCCATAAAATGAGGGGGCATCAATACATGATTCTTCCCGCTGACAAACCTCATGCTTATCAAGCCGACGGACTGAATCCATGGACAATCTATTGGGTGCATTTCAAAGGAAAGTTGGCAGAAAAATACGTTCCGGCAGAAACTCGTCCGGTCAGCATCGTACCCGGAGAACATTCGCGGATAGACCGTCGGATTGAGTTGTTTGAGGAACTCTTTTCCACATTGAAGTTGGGCTTTACGCATGACAACCTGTGTTATGCATGTGCCGTATTACACTATTTCTTGGCTACGTTTAACTATTGTTCGTCTTATCGCGATGCTGTTTCAACCCAATCAGAAGACAGCATACGTTCCATTATCCACTATATGGAAGAGAATATCGGGCGAAAACTTTCGATTGCAGAGATGGCGGAATATGCCGGATATTCCACCTCTTATTTCTCTACGTTGTTTTCAGAAGTGATGGAACAAGCCCCTATGGCTTACTTTAATCAGCTGAAGATGCAACGGGCGTGCGAATTGCTTGATTTTACGGATATGCGTATCAATCAGATTTGCTATAAGGTAGGGATAGATGACCCCTATTATTTTTCGCGCCTGTTCAGGCAGACAATGGGCATCTCACCTAAAGAATATAGAAGAATCAATCAGAAAGGTGGTTCTCTGATAAAAGAACAATAGATGATAGAAAAAAGAGCTCCCAATAAGGTCGGTAAGAAAAATAATTTCGTAACTTTGCAAAGAAAACTCTTCAAGACAGGCATGAAAAAGGGCATGGACGAAGAACCAAAACCGGGAAATAGTTGTTTGTTTTGGAGGAAAGGTCTAAAAAAATAGAATAGAATTAAACTCAAACGATATGTTGGAACATGATGATTTGTCTCTTGGCGAGTATGGCCCGTTAGTCAGGATGGAGGTGCTGGATGTCTCAAAGGGACATCTTCAAGGGAATCAATTTTATGTGTTGTTGGCAGAGAAGGAAGGGGAGTATAAGCGTAAACTGACAGTTATGGTGGGAGCTGCCGAGGCGCAAGCTATTCTTGTAAAATTGCGCCGGATAGAAGGTCCACGCCCTACTATGCCTGATTTGATGTGCAGTGTATTGACGCGAATCGGACTTGGAATAAAAGAGGTAACCATCGATAGGGTAGAAGACGGTATCTACTATTCACATATTGATTTTTATACTCCTGACCAGGGAATCGTGAGAATAGAGTCACGCTTGTCTGATGCGTTGGCGCTTGCTCTTCGTGTGGATGCACCGGTCTTTTGTCTGGAGAAAGTGTTGCGCGAACAATCTATAAAGGAGAAAGGCGATGGAGTGATATCTATACCTATCACCTCGGTCGGAATCAATGTGTTGCGCGAGGCTCTCAAAAGTGCTGTAAGCGAAGAGAATTTTGAGATTGCAGCACGCCTGCGCGATGAAATAGCGCGCCGCGAACAGTTGGGAAAACAAGAAGATAACAATTAACTTGATTAAGCGATGCATCTTTTTTATACTCCGGACATAGAACAGAAACAAGAGTTGCCACAAGAGGAGGCTGCACATTGCGCCCGTGTACTACGGATGACAGAAGGAGAACGGATTTTGCTTACCGATGGGGTAGGTAATTTCTATGATGCCGAACTGACGTTAGTCTCCAACAAGCATTGCAGTTTCCGCATTGTTGGTAAACAGACACCTGCTCCTCTGTGGGAAGGGCATCTGCATTTGGCTGTAGCCCCTACCAAAAATATGGATCGTATAGAGTGGTTTGCCGAGAAAGCAACCGAGATAGGACTGGATGAATTGACTTTTCTGAACTGCCGTTTCTCTGAAAGAAAGGTGGTAAAAAGCGAGCGGATAGATAAAATCCTGATTTCTGCAATGAAGCAGTCGTTAAAACCTCAAAAACCTGTGCTTAACGAGATGGTCGATTTTTCCAAATTTGTAAAGTTGCCATTCGGGGGACAAAAGTTTATAGCGCATTGTTATCCGGATATAGGAGGAGAGAAAAAACTGTTGAAACAGGCAGTCAATAGGGGAGAAGATGCTTTGGTCATGATTGGTCCCGAAGGAGATTTCAGTCGCGAAGAGGTGATGCTTGCCATCGAACAGGGCTTCCAACCCATCAGCTTGGGGCGTGCCCGCTTGCGTACAGAAACAGCCGCTTTGGTCGCTTGCCATATATTGAATCTTGCCAATCAAGTAGAATAGCATAAAATGTAAACCTGAAGTATACGTGTATGGTCGGATGCTGCTGTACTCTCTCTGTAGGAGATACTTTGTAGGAAGTGTGCCTGTTGCTGACGGGTAAATTATATAGGAAAAAATAAATTGTAAGTTTAGATAAAAAAAACATCAATTTATGCTTTACTTTTCTTGTAAATGTAGTAATTTTGCAGCCAGAAAATCAATGATTGAAAGAAAATGAAACAAGACATGATTGTAATCTTAGACTTGGGAAGTCACGAAAATACGGTGCTTGCCCGGGCTATCCGCGCGTTGGGGGTGTATAGCGAGATTTATCCGCATGACATCACAGCCGAAGAGTTGAAGGCTTTGCCTAATGTGAAGGGGGTTATCATTAACGGAGGTCCTAACAATATCATCGATGGGGTTGCTATCGATGTGTTGCCGGAAATCTATGAAACAGGAATTCCTGTGATGGCAGCCGGACATGACAAGGCATTGTGTGAGGTAAAGCTTCCTCAGTTTGCCAATGATGAAGAGGCAAGTAAGGAGGCAGTAAAAGCATTTGTCTTCGACACTTGTAAAGCCGAGGCTAATTGGAATATGAAAAACTTTGTGGCAGACCAAATCGAATTGGTGCGCCGTCAGGTGGGCGACAAGAAGGTGCTGCTTGCCCTTTCGGGTGGAGTGGACAGCTCGGTAGTGGCCGCCCTGTTGCTGAAAGCCATTGGCGACAACCTCGTTTGCGTGCACGTAAACCATGGTCTGATGCGTAAAGGTGAAAGCGAGAATGTGGTTGAAGTTTTCCGCAACCAATTGTGTGCCAATTTGGTCTATGTAGATGCTACCGACCGTTTCCTTGGTCTGCTTGAAGGAGTTGCTGACCCTGAGCAGAAACGTAAAATCATCGGTGGTGAGTTCATTCGTGTATTTGAAGAAGAAGCACGCAAGTTGGCTGGTGGCATTGATTTCCTTGGTCAAGGTACCATCTATCCTGACATTGTGGAGAGTGGAACCAAGACTGCCAAGATGGTAAAGAGCCATCACAACGTAGGCGGTCTGCCCGAGGACCTTCAGTTCGAACTTGTTGAGCCGCTTAAGCAACTCTTTAAAGATGAGGTACGTGCTTGCGGTGTAGAGTTGGGCTTGCCTTACGAGATGGTTTATCGTCAGCCGTTCCCCGGTCCCGGATTGGGAGTACGTTGTCTCGGTGCCATCACTCGCGACCGCTTGGAAGCTTTGCGCGAGAGCGATGCCATCCTTCGTGAAGAGTTTGCCTTGGCAGGTCTTGACAAGAAGGTTTGGCAATATTTCACCGTAGTGCCCGATTTCAAGAGTGTGGGTGTAAAAGACAATGCCCGCAGTTACGATTGGCCCGTCATCATCCGCGCTGTCAACACCGTGGACGCTATGACTGCTACCATCGAACAGATTGAATGGCCCATCTTGCTGAAGATTACCGATCGTATCCTCAAGGAAGTTCCCGGCATCAACCGTGTATGCTACGACATGTCACCGAAACCATCAGCAACCATCGAGTGGGAATAATCTGACAGAGAATTAATTCATTGAATACCCATGGTGAGGTCTGAATAAATTTATAGAAAATCAGCGGCTTGGATATCTAAGCCGCTGTTTTTTTTGATACAATATTCCCGATGGTAACTGATACGCGATTCCCCCTCCCTTAGTTTTTCAAAAACAAATTCACCCCTTCATTTCACCTCCAACCTACTGAATAGGTGCCGGTTAAGGGTGAAACGACACTCTTCCAACGTGCATTCACTTCCTTCAATGAATTAAAAGTTAAAAATTAAAAGTTAAAAGTTGAGAGGGGATGGCGCTTCGTGCAGT
>JAFUPU010000034.1 GCA_017472635.1 Bacteroidaceae bacterium | reverse complement strand
CAGGTCAGCGTGTATGTTTAGTCGCTTCACTTCATTCATTGTCGAATTTGCGTGGAGTGGCTAAGGCAGAAATCAAGTTTGCAATTGAAATAGAAGGAGAGCGCAAAAAGGCTTTGGAAGGTTTTGCGGTATTCCTTTACTATTTTGAATAACCTAATAGTCAGAAATAAACGAGGCTACACTTTTATCCGTTTTGATGGGAATGTGTAGCCTCGCTTTTTATTGTATTCCGTTCTCTTTCAGACTCTTTCCAACACCTTTTTAATGAGGTCGTCAATCGAAGTGTAGTAATTGGTATTGGCTTCCAGCGCGAACCGGTTTGCTACCACCATACATACGGTCATAGCTTTATGTCCCAACAAACTTGCCAGTCCGGCTAATGCAGAACTTTCCATTTCAAAGTTGGTGATGTGTAGTCCGTTGTATTCAAATTGCTGTATCTTTTCATTCAGCATTGAGTCTGCTAATGGTATACGCAGTCTCCTTCCTTGCGGACCATAGAATCCCCCACATGCAATGGTGATTCCCCTTACTAAGGTAGGATCATTGTTTTCAAAGCGTTGTATTAACTCTGGGTCGGCTTGTGCAGCGTAGGGATTTCCCATTGTGTTATTCCAACCGACTTTTTCTTTAAATGCCATTTCCAGATTAAGGTCGCATACATAGTCTCTTCCTTCGTAGAAGTTAAGCAGTCCGTCAAATCCTATGGATTTCTCAGAGAGAATATATGTACCTATGGGCGTATAAGGTTGTAAGCCACCGCAAGTGCCAATACGCACCATTTCTAACTGTCGATGTTCTTCCCTTTCCAATCGGGTTGAAAAGTCTATATTGACCAAAGCATCCAGTTCGTTTACTACAATGTCAATGTTGTCACATCCTATACCGGTGGATGTGACAGTCAGTCGTTTGTTTCCATACCATCCGGTAATGGACTTAAACTCCCTATTGTGTACTTCACACTCAATTGTATTGAAGTGGGAAGCAACAAGAGAAACTCTCTCCGGATCTCCTACAAGAATTATCTTGTCTGCGATTTGTCTCGGTAAGAGGTGTAGGTGGAATACTGAACCATCGTCATTAATAATCAGTTCCGAGTCTGGATAATATCTTTTAGCCATTTTATAGATTGTTTCCGTTTGTATTATCAGCTTGTGCGATGCTGTCTCTCATCTGTGTATCCGCTTGTATATTCTTCATCCGATAATAGTCCATTATGCCCAGATTCCCATTTCTAAAGGCTTCCGCCATAGCTTTGGGAACCTCTGCTTCAGCTTGGATAACCATTGCTCTTGCCTCTTCGGCTTTTGCTTTCATCTCTTGTTCGCTGGCAACAGCCATGGCACGTCTTTCTTCAGCTTTTGCTTGTGCAATGTTTTTGTCAGCGTTGGCTTGGTCTATCTGCAAGGCTGCACCAATGTTTTTACCTATATCAATATCGGCAATATCAATAGAGAGAATCTCGAATGCAGTACCGGCGTCCAACCCTTTGTGTAATACTAATTTTGAGATAGAGTCGGGGTTTTCTAATACACTCTTATGGTTTTCAGACGAACCGATTGACGATACGATACCTTCGCCTACACGTGCCAGCACGGTATCTTCTCCGGCACCTCCCACAAGTTGGCGTATATTGGCTCGCACCGTGACACGAGCTTTAGTGATAAGTTGGATTCCATCTTTGGCAACAGCTGTTACCGGAGGTGTGTCAATCACTTTCGGATTTACTGACATCTGTACGGCTTGAAATACATCACGTCCCGCCAAATCGATGGCGGTTGCCATTTGAAATGAGAGGTCAATGTTGGCTTTTGATGCGGATACAAGTGCATTTACAACCTTTTCAACGTGACCGCCTGCCAAATAATGAGCCTCCAGTTCGTCGCGGGTTATGTTGTTCAGTCCCGCCTTGTGTGCTTCAATCAGTGCGTGTACGATGATAGAGGGGGGGACATTACGGATGCGCATCAAGAACAATTGAATCAAAGAGATGTTAACTCCCGATACCTTGGCTGATAGCCACAGGAAAAAGGGTACATAGTGAAAAAACAGTGCCACGAAGATAATGACTCCGGCAATTAGGATAAATGGTATGTACATGTTATTTAAAAATTAAAAGATTAAAATTCAACTATTTGTTATATCAGTTCTCTATACTTGGTTCGACGATTATCACATGGTTGCTAATACGTTTTACCACTATGGAGGTGTGTTCATTGATGAAGTCCCCTGCCGATTTTACTTCTACGATGTTCCCGTTGAAATCGGCATTACCTATTAATGCCAATCGGGTCAGTGCTATCCCTTTATCTCCCACCTTGATGTTTTCAGTTGCTTTCTCTTTGACAGAGGAGTCAATATCTTTTTTCAGCGCCAATCGATCCAATGATTTTGAACGCATAAACCAGATGAATATCAAGACAGATGCAATGAGTGAGGCTATTAAAGTTAAGATGCCAGCCAACATGCCCATGCTGCTGAATGCATGATAGATGGCATAGAATATGCAACCGACAGCTCCTAACCCTGCAATGCTTATCCCTGGTACTAAGAAAACTTCAACAAGCAGTAATATAAGTCCTGCAAGCACTAATCCGACAATGATAAGTAAGTTCATAATATCTTTTTGTTATACAATTATTTTTTCAAGTGTAGAATCTCTTTGTTTCGCGTTTCTTTTTCCAATCGTTCGATATTTTTTTGCAGTGATTCGATCCGCTTTTCCAATCCGAGTATTTCGGTAGTCATACTTTGTCTTTGCTGTTTGGTCGATTTGACATATTGTTCCCGTTTGTTTTCGAGTTTATCGGTAAGGATAGTGTGGCTTTTCTGCTCGTTCTTCCATTGGTTGAAAAGTTCTCGTGCTTGTGGCGACTTGAAGTCGGTCAACGTTGTATAAGTTGTCAGGTCATCAATGAAAAATTCAAAGTCTCCTTTCTTTTCCTCTTCAGGTGCGGCATAGATTGAAGTGGCTAAACGTTGTTTTCCTTCTCTCACGGCACTTTTGTCGTACCAACTGTCCTCTATGGCATGTATAGAAGCACGGTGGGTGACAGCTTGTGGTGTCATATTTGTCGTATCAAGAGGCTTCATCTCTTCATCAGGAATGAATACATAGATGCAGACTAATCCCTCAGGTTGTCTACGGTCCGTAGCAAACCATCCGAGATTGTTGTATTCGTCAATAGCCAGCATATAGTCGTTGGCAGGTGAATTGAATGGAATGCCGGCATTTTCAGGCATCAAGAATTTGTCATCCTCTGAATCATATCTGGTTACAAAAATGTCATATCCTCCCAAACTTCCTTCTCCATCGGTGGCATAGTAGAACGTTATTCCGTCTGAAAGCATATAAGGGAAGTTGATATTTCCGTTAGCTTCGATTCCTTTTAATTCTGTTCCTCCTCTCCATTCGTTTCCAATGAGGTCTGAAGTGTAGAGTGTAGTCAGCGAGTCAGCATCTTTTCGGGCGGCACTGAAAAATATTTTATTTCCCATCTCTGTGCGATAAACAATGCCGTTGGTTGAGGTCTTTTCGTTGAAAAACTGGTTGTAGGTCGATAGGCTTCCGGCTTCTTTGCTGAGTCGATAGTTTTTTAGGAATCCTTTTTTCTCTACCACAAAACTATCAATGAAAATAACATCTTGTATGTTGCGCATCAACTGCTTTCCTACGATTGTCTGTTGGTATATTGGTTGGTATTCATCAATAGGTTTTTTGGCACGTTCCATCAGGTCGAAATAAGTTTCCCAACAAGTTTGTGCCTTTTCGTATTGGTATAAGTCGGCATGGCACAATGCCAAGTATCGGTTGGCTTCTCTCACTTTTCGTTCGGCAGCCAACTCAAGATATTTCAAGCTGTTTTCTTTTTCCCCTGTCTTATAGCAGCACACTCCATACCAATAGTTCAAATTCCCATTGCGTGGGTTGCGTTTCAACAGTTTTTCGAAAGCTGTTTTTGCCTCTTCATATTTCCCGTCGTTGAACAAGGTCTTAGCTTGCTCTTGGGTTTGAGCCGACATCGGCAGGGAAAAACCGATAAGGCAGATGCTCCATATTGCTATGTATCGTTTCATCATAGACCTTTATATTATTAAGGTATATAGTAAATACTTGTTCAAAAGTACGTATATTTTCGATAGATTGTATCGGTAAGAGAAAAACATTTAGTTAAATCTTCTTTAATCTCTGTTTTTTATACTATTTTTGTGCCCGTTTTCGACTCTTATGGCACAATTTACAGAAGAAGAAAGATTGGTTAGGCGCATTACTTCACATTTTAATAAAGGGGTGGTGAAGTATCGGTTGATAGACGATGGCGATGTCATTCTGGTTGGTCTATCCGGTGGAAAAGACTCGTTAGCTCTTTTGGAATTGTTGGCATTTCGTTCGCGCATCCTCAAGCCCCGTTTTACGGTAAAGGCAGTACACGTACGTATGACCAACATCCCTTATCAGTCAGATGAAAGTTATCTGCGTGACTATGCTGCTTCATTGGGGGTAGAGTTTGGGGTGTATGATACGTCGTTCGACCCTTCTACTGATACCCGTAAATCTCCTTGTTTCCTCTGCTCATGGAATCGAAGGAAGGCGTTGTTTACCGTTGCGAAAGAGTGGGGATGCAACAAAATTGCATTAGGACATCACATGGACGACATTCTTGAAACCTTGCTGATGAACATAACTTTTCAAGGTGCGTTTAGTGCCATGCCTCCCAAATTGGTCATGCATAAGTTTGATATGACCATCGTTCGTCCCATGTGTCTGGTACACGAGGCTGATTTGGTGAAGTTGGCTTCATTCCGTGGTTATAAAAGTTTGTTGAAGAATTGTCCTTATGAGACCGATTCAAATCGTTCGCAGATGAAACGCATCTTAGGAGAGTTGGAGCAAATGAATCCGGAGGTCCGTTATAGTCTGTGGGGGAGTATGACGAATGTACAAGCCGAATTGCTTCCCGAACATATAGTGAAATAAAGTATCAGCCCTTTGGATAATCAAGTGGGGAATTAATTGTAAAAGATAAAAAAGTAGAAGAAAGATGAAAGGATTTTATACCATCATGTTGTTGATGGGATCAAATGTTTTGATGACGTTGGCATGGTATGGTCATCTGAAGTTGCAAGAGATGAAAATCAGTACAAGTTGGCCTTTGATTGGAGTCATTGTTTTTTCGTGGTGTGTTGCATTCTTTGAATATTGTATGGCTGTGCCTGCAAACCGTATCGGTTTTGAGGGGAATGGTGGTCCCTTCTCTTTGATGCAGTTGAAAGTTATTCAAGAGGCAATATCGTTGGTTGTTTTCACTTTGATTGTCACAACTATGTTTAAAGGAGAGACATTGCATTGGAATCATCTTGCAGCTTTTGCCTGTTTGGTAGCTGCTGTCTATTTTGCATTTCTGAAGTGATTTTAGGAGAGGGGGACGTGTTTCTTTGGGCAAAAGCCGGAAGCTATGAAAGCTTTGTTGCAAACGCGAAAACAAAAAACAGGCAGAGAAAAATCTCTGCCTGTTTTTTTGTGGCTATGAGTTGTATTATTACTTGATCAACTGTTCATGCATGTTTTGTGCAGCACGGCGTCCGTCGCCCATGGCAAGGATTACGGTAGCACCTCCGCGTACAATGTCTCCACCTGCATAAATGGTGGGTATGTTGCTCTGCATTTGCTCGTTTACGGCAATGGTGTTCTTGCGTCCCAGTTCCAGTCCCTTTACTGAGGTAGGTACAATCGGGTTGGGTGAAACACCTACGGCAACAATTGCCTGGTCGATGTCAAGTGTAACGGTTGCTCCAGGAATGGCAACGGGGCTACGGCGGCCACTGGCATCAGGTTCGCCTAATTCCATCTTTTGAAGGACTACTTGCTTCACGGCTCCTTTTTCGTCGGCAATATATTCGATGGGGTTGTGCAGTGTGAGGAATTCGATACCCTCTTCCTTGGCGTGTTTTACCTCTTCCAAGCGGGCAGGCATCTCTGCTTCACTGCGTCGGTATACGATATATACTTTCTCTGCACCCAATCGTTTAGCTGTTCGGCAAGAATCCATGGCTGTGTTTCCACCGCCCGCAACGATTACGTTTTTAGCCGGGTTGATGGGAGTGTCGGTTTCGGGGTTAGAGGCATCCATCAAGTTTACACGAGTAAGATATTCGTTTGATGACATGATGTTAACACTGTTCTCACCGGGGATATTCATGAAGTTGGGAAGACCGGCACCACTGGCAATGAAGATTCCTTTGTAGCCTTCGTTTTGTAACTCTTCTACGCTGATGGTCTTTCCGATGATGCAGTCCTTCACAAATTTTACGCCCATCTTTTCAAGATTGTTGATTTCCACATCCACAATCTTGTTGGGCAGACGGAATTCGGGGATACCGTATTTCAACACACCACCAATTTCGTGCAAGGCTTCAAAGACGGTCACATCGTAACCGTATTTCACCATGTCACCGGCGAAGCTCAGTCCGGCAGGACCTGAACCGACCACTGCTATTTTTATGCCGTTTGATTCAGCCAGTTCGGGCAACACAATGTTACCGCTCTCGCGTTCGTAGTCTGCCACAAAGCGCTCAAGATTGCCAATAGCCACGGCTGGTTTGCCCATCTTCAAGTGCATACATTGGCTTTCGCACTGTTTCTCTTGCGGACATACACGACCACATACGGCGGGGAGGGCAGAAGTGTGCTTCAACACGCGGGCTGCTTCAAGGAACTCGCCACGCTCTACGTTTTTGATGAATGAGGGTATGTTGATGCTTACGGGACAACCTTGCATACATGTGGGATTAGCACAGTCAAGGCAACGCTTGGCTTCGGTCATGGCTTGCTCTTGGGTATATCCGGTGTTCACCTCCTCTGTGCGAGTGGTTGCGCGATATACGGGATCCAGTTCATTCATCGGACAACGTTCGATGTTTGTACGGTCTTTCGGCTTCATGGCTTTGCGGAGTTCGTCACGCCAGGGAGCGTTGCGGTCAAGGAGAACTTCCATTGGAGACTGGCAAGCCTTTTCACTGCAAGGTTTGCAAGGCTCTTTTTGTGCTTCTACCTTTTTTCCAGTTTTACATACGTGCTGTTCCAAGTGACTCATCTCTTCCAATTCCACCTGCTTGAACGAACCCATACGTTTGAACATCTCATCGAAGTCAACTTGATGACCGTCGAATTCTGGACCGTCTACACACACAAACTTTGTTTTTCCACCCACGGTGATACGGCAAGCACCACACATGCCAGTACCGTCAACCATGATGGTGTTGAGCGATACATCGGTGGGGATTTCATATTTTTTTGTTAAGAGACAACAGAACTTCATCATGATAGCAGGTCCGATAGCAAAGCACTTGTCAACCTTCTCGCGCTTGATTACACTTTCGATGCCTTCGGTGACAAGACCTTTATTACCATAAGAACCGTCGTCTGTCATGATGATTATCTCGTCAGAACTTTTGCGTACTTCGTCTTCCAAGATGATAAGTTCTTTGCTACGTCCTGCCAGTACAGAGATGACTCTGTTTCCTGCTGCTTTCAATGCTTGTATGATAGGCAACATGGGAGCTATACCTACACCACCTCCTGCACAAACCACGGTACCATAGTTTTGGATGTGGGTTGCTTGTCCGAGTGGACCTACAACGTCCATGATGTAGTCACCGACATTCAACTGGCATAGTTTGGTAGACGAAAGACCTACTGTTTGTATAACCAGCGTGATAGTTCCCCGCTCTATATCGGCACCGGCAATCGTTAACGGCATGCGTTCACCTTTTTCGTCAACGCGTACGATAACAAAATGTCCTGCTTTGCGCGAACGGGCAATAAGCGGAGCTTCAATCTCTAACTTGAATACTTTCTCAGAGAATTGTTCTTTGCTGATAATTTTATTCATCTTTATATAATTTTGTTTTAATATTCTTGTTTTTGCTTTCAATTTGAAAGTACGGTGCAAAGATACAGCTATTTTTTGAAAGAGAAAAGGGTTTGGCAGAAAACTTATATATATAAGATATAATAGAGGGGATATATGAATTTAGGCACGGAAATTCCGTGCCTAAATCTCTAGTGTTACAAAATGATGAAGCGCTTTATCCAAGCTTAATGATATCAATCGATTATTTCAAATCCCAGGTAGGGAACCAGTACCTTGGGCATGCGGATGCCTTCGGGTGTCTGGTTGTTTTCCAGCAGGGCAGCTACGATGCGGGGCAGGGCCAGGGCTGAGCCGTTCAGCGTATGGCACAATTCGGTCTTCTTTTCAGCTGTGCGGTAACGGCACTTCAAGCGGTTGGCCTGGTAGTTGTCGAAGTTCGACACCGAACTGACTTCCAACCAGCGTTGTTGCGCTTCGCTATACACCTCGAAGTCGAAGCAAGTGGCGGCGGTGAAGCTCATGTCGCCTCCACATAGGTGCAGGATGCGGTAGGGTAGTTCCAGCTTTTGCAACAGTCCCTCTACGTGTGCCAGCATCTCCTTGTGGCTTTCTGCACTGTGTTCGGGGGTGTCTATGCGCACGATTTCCACCTTTGAGAATTCGTGCAGGCGGTTCAGACCGCGCACATCCTTGCCATAGCTTCCGGCTTCGCGGCGGAAACATTGCGTGTAGGCGCAGTTTTTGATGGGCAGTTGCTTTTCGTCTAAGATAACGTCGCGGTAGATGTTTGTCACGGGTACCTCAGCAGTGGGGATGAGATAGAGATTGTCCAGCTGGCAGTGATACATCTGTCCCTCTTTGTCGGGTAGCTGTCCAGTGCCATATCCGCTGGCCTCGTTCACTACGGTGGGGGGCATAATCTCGGTGTAGCCGCTCTTGCGTGCCTCGTCAAGGAAGAAATTGATGAGGGCGCGTTGCAACTGTGCACCCTTTCCTTTATAAACGGGGAAGCCGGCACCGGTAATCTTCACACCTAGATCGAAGTCGATGAGGTCATACTTCTTGGCCAGTTCCCAGTGAGGCAGGGCATCAGTGGGCAGAGGAGTCTCCATTCCACCGTTTTTCACCACCATATTCTCCTCAGCGCTTTTTCCTTCGGGAACCTCGTCGTAAGGGATGTTGGGGATGGTGTAGAGCACAGCCTGCAGGTCGCAGATGGCTTGGTTCATCTCTTGTTCCAGTGCCTTGTTGGTCTCTTTCAATGTTGCCACTTGTGCCTTTACAGCTTCGGCTTCGTCTTTCTTTCCTTCCTTCATCAGTCCACCGATGGCGGCTGCCAGTTTTTTTGATTCAGCCAGGTTCATGTCCAGCTGTGTTTGTGCGGCACGGCGTTTCTTGTCCAGTGCCAAAACCTTTTCCACGGCTTCGCGTGCACCGTTGAAGTGCTTTTTCTCCAGTCCGGCAATCACCTTGTCGGTCTGTTCGCTGATAAGTTTAATTGTAAGCATATCTTGTTCTTATTTTATAGTATTTCTGAATTTGAGTGCAAAGGTAATAAATAAAGGTGACTTTTGTTGTTTCTTCTCTGTTTTTTTTCCTGCTTTTACACCGTCACTTTCTGTGCCAAACCTATAAAGCTATGGTTTGAAGGGGGAATAGAGGTAAAAAAGATGGTTGAGTATTTATATGTTTCAGATATTTTCTCGTCTAAATGGAACAAACTCCGCTCACGGTCCAAACACGGGACATGAGCGGAGGCTGTTATATTGCTTTTAATGATTTGGTAGAAACGTAGTGTGGATGGGCATTTTGCTTAGCGGATACACCCGCATCAGCTATTTATTGTACAGCCACTGAATCTGTAACCACGGTTTGTGGTGTAACAATGGAGTCGGTGGGTAGGGATTCAACGACTTCGATGGTCTCTTCCTTCTCATGGTTGAGGGGTGAAGGCAGGTCAGCCCACTGCAGGTTGTCGGTGAGCCACAGGGTGGTGAAGGCAACGGCCAAGAACAGCAGGGAGTAAAGCCATTTCTTCCACGTGGCTATTCCTTTTTTTGCATAGGGGTCTTTCAGTCTTATCTTAGGATATTTGGCAATCTCAGTGAGGGTTTCACCAAATGGGATGCTGACTTTTGAGGTAGCATTTACCGCCCAGCCATTGGCATTCAGCAAGGGGGCGATGTTGCGGCGTCGCAACTTCATCCATGCCATCACCATGGCGGGACCTGAAATGATGAGCATGATGCTTAAGAATACCAGCATAAGTTGCCACCATGAGAGACTGAACAATCCGGTGAAGATGCTTGCCAATGCCGTACCAATCATGCCTACTGCCATACCTATGGCGGCAAAAATGCCGGCAAACTTGGCGATGTCAAAGGGTGGGGTGGTGGCAGGTTTTGTGTCCGGTGTGGCGGAGGTAGTAGCAGCTGGTGTGGCATTGATGTTGGTTGTTGCCTTTGCCATCATTTTGGCATCCTTGTCTGCGGCACTTTTGTTGATAAGGTTTTCGATGACAGTTGCCATTCTCTTGTAAGGCGACCAAAAGGCTTGGGCAATGCTGATGGGGTTTTCTACAATTTTGGTGATGACGGCATCCCATTCCGTACCGGCTTTATCGTAGTAGATACCATTCTTTCCTACGCTGAATGCTCCAACTTCTCCTACAGTAACAGCCGCAACGATGGGCATTTTGGCTGCTTGTGACTTGGTGGTGCAATCGCAATAGATCAGATACATGCCGCTGGAGGCGACGGTGGCATTGTGTTTTGCCATGTCAACCACCTTCATGCAGAACTTGCAGGCACGTTGGTCGATTATGAGAGTACCCGATTGGAAAATGGCGCTATTATTAGGATTCTTGTCATAGAAGTCGTTAAGGGTGACGAAGTTTCTCAACAGCTTATAGAAGTCGCGGAACACGTGCAGGAATTTGTCGACGTTCTCGATGTTTTCAGCCTCTTCCTTAAGTGCCAGATCTTGTGCGGCAAGTTCGAGTAAGGCTGCCTTGCGGTCTTGTGCAATGAGTTCTCTAATCGTGTCGATGCCCAAAGGTTCGATGCAAGTTCCGACTTTAGCCTCTTTCCATGCAACATATTCGTTGAATTTGGCGGCAATATCACTCCACACTGTAGGGGTAAGTGTCTGTATGCCGTCTTCAATCGCATACTGTTTTATCAGGTTGAATGCGTCAACCCAAGCCGGGTTGATGGAGGTATTGAGGTCGATTTCGGCTTTGCCGGTAATGTGTGCCAACGGGTATGATGCTATTTCTTCGGTTTTTCCAGACAGGTTATCAGCGCTGATGGCTTCGATTCTGGAGGTCTGGATGTCCAGTGATGCAGTGCTTTCTGGCGAGAAGGCGGCAAGTTCAGAACGCATGAAAAAGTCTTTGACTTTATTGTCCAAGAGGTTGTATGCTTCGATGACTTTGTCTGTCTGCTCTCCAAAGGGAGGGGTTACGGCTTTTTCTTGCCAGGTTATATAATCTGTCAAATTCTTGTAGAATGCTTCGATTTGTTCTACTCCGATGCCTTGTTCTCCGCTTCTGTCGGTTGTTCCGCCAATATGTTCGATGGCTGCAGCTATGGCAATTTTGTCTTGTTCGTTGTCGGATGAAGCAGCAGTGATAATGCCGTCACCGTTGAAGCGCGTTTTGGCAAAGATGGCGGTGATGTCGGCAGTGTCGGTGATGGAGATTCGGTTTGTCTCTTTACCCAGATTTTCTAATATCTGCTTGGCAGAGTTGTAGAGTCGCTTGCCAGTTTCGTTTTCTGTATTGATTTGCTCCAGGTCTATTTCGTCTCTTCCTTCGAGCAGAAGATTACAGTTCTTCAATACACCGGTAATCCATTGCGAGATACTCACCACGTCGTTGATACGCAACTTGCCGTCTCCATCGCAGTCCATATACTTCAAACTCTTGTCATCGATTTCAAGACCCGTGACGGGGCATGAAAGTATGGTCCACATTTTAGGGTCAAGTTCATGCAGATGAGCGATGTCTTCTCCCTTTGCAATTTTTACACGTAAGGAACCACCAATGTTGGTGAATTCCCATTTGTATCCTTTCTCTTTTTTTAGAATTGCCATGTCTGTTCTGATTGTTTTGTTAATATGTTGGCAAAGGTAGGCATATTTTCTAAAATGTGAGGTGCTTTCGAACTCTTTTTTCATTTCTGTGGCATGCTTCCTTTTGTTTTTTTTATAAAAGGCTCTTCAAACCATTTTATCTTTCCTTTTGTTGCATAGAAAAAACGCGAAATTATGAATTTGAGTGAAATGGAAGATAAGGCAGCGCGTAACCGTCATGGAAAGTTGGAAGCGAAAATGTGGGTGGTGGTGTTGATATTGTTGCTGATAGCTTTGATTGTAATAGTAGAGAAAGGAGTGTGAAAGGAATGAAAAGTTCGTGGGTGTTACGCCTCTGGCAAACCTTCAAGATAGAGGTGGTGAGGCGTTTGTTGATGGTGGCTGTACCATTGGCGGTAGGTGTGGTGCTGCCATGGGTGGTGAGTGAGGAACATTGGTGGTTTGCTCTATTGCAGCATGTGGTGTGGATATGGTTTGTGGTTTCGGTTGTTTGGGCGGTAAATGGAGTGTTGCGTTCGGTGGGAACTATGTGGCTGTCAAAAAGTACCATGCACGACCGTCCGTTGAAAGGAATCGTGCAAATATTGCAGGTGTTGGTTGCTTTCATTGGAGTGGTGGTAATTGTTTCGATCCTGATAGGTCGTTCGCCATTGGCACTCATCACAGGGTTGGGAGCCTTTGCTGCCGTGTTGATGTTAGTGTTCAAAGATTCTATTTTGGGATTTGTGGCAGGTGTTTTGTTGGCTGAGAACGACATGATTCATTTGGGAGATTGGATAGAGATGCCTTCAAATCATGTGAACGGAGTGGTGCAGGATGTTTCACTTACCATCGTGAAAGTACGCAATTGGGACAATACCATTGTCACTATACCGCCTTATGCCCTCATCAGTGAGTCGTTTGTCAATTGGCGGGGGATGCTGCATTCCGGTGGACGGCGTATCACTTGTGGAGTGACACTGATGTATGACTATGTCAAGCCTTGTACACTTGATTTTTTAGAGCAGATGAAGTCGTTTGATGCTGATTTGGCAACCTTCATTACCGTCAAACAACGTCAAGCAGAACGGGGAGAAGAGTGTGATGTGCACAATCCGGAAGGTTTGGTGGATGGTTCTATACGAACCAATGCCGGTTTGTTGCGTGCCTATTTAGCCATCTATCTGCGGCGCCATCCGGCGATAAATACCGACCTGTTGTTGATGGTGCGCATGTTGCCTGCTACCGAGAATGGACTGCCCTTGCAACTTTATTGCTTCAGCCGTAATAAGGTGTGGCCTGAATATGAAGCCATTCAGGCAGGCATCATGGAACATCTGTTGTCGGTATTGCCTGCTTTCGAGTTGTATGCCTATCAAAACACTTCTGCTCGCGATAATGTCATCAACGGATTGCTTGAGGGAGGCTATGATGTCGGGCGTATTCGCGATTTGCCGTGGGGAGTTGTTAGATGAAGTATAAAAAACAGGAGGCACATCAAACATGCGCCTCCTGTTTATCCTGTAAACTACAGTACCTTTTTAGGTATTGCAATTATTCGTTTCGTTTAGTGGATAATTTATGCTTCAGCTTCGGCAGGAATTACAGAAACGTAACTCTTGTCATTGCGACCTTTTTTGAAGCATACGATACCATCTACCAATGCGTACAATGTGTGGTCGCTACCCATACCGATGTTGTTACCGGGGTTGTGAACAGTACCTCTCTGACGTACGATGATGTTACCGGCTTTGCACTTTTGTCCACCCCAAATCTTAACTCCTAATCTCTGGCTCGCTGATTCGCGACCGTTCTTTGAACTACCTACACCTTTTTTATGTGCCATTTCTCTCTAATTTTTAGGGTTATGCAATAACTTGTTTGATTGTTAACTCAGTGAATTGTTGACGGTGACCGTTCAACTTGCGATAGCCTTTTCTTCTTTTCTTGTGGAAAACAAGAACCTTGTCGCCTTTTACCAAGTTTGATTTTACTTCGCAAACTACCTTTGCGCCTTCTACTACGGGAGCTCCCACAGTGATTGTTCCGTCGTTGTCTACCAACAACACTTTGTCAAATTCAACAGTTGCGCCATTTTCAGCATTCTGGATGTGGTGAACGAAGAGCTTCTTGCCCTCTTCTGCCTTGAACTGTTGACCGTTAATTTCTACGATTACGTACATTTTATTAATTATTAAACGGTTTTTCCGCAAGGTGTATGCCCTTTGGCATCGCTTGTTCTACCTATACGGACTCAAAAAACGGTGCAAAGGTACTTCTTTTTTTCTAAATGACAAAGTTTATCGGTTGTTTTCTTTGTATAAAGAGATGAAAAAAAGAGTCTCAAAGCTTTGTCGTTTGCTTTTGAGGCTCTTTTTATCTCTTTTTAATTGTGTGTCGATTGTTTTTCAGCCTTTTGTTGTTAGCTGATGGGGTGAGGTGTTTATTTTTTCTTCAATCCTCTCAACAGTTCACGTTGGAAGCGTGTTTCTCCCCGTTTGATTTCAAATACCTTTTTGTAGGGCAATACCTTGTGGTATTTTTCGATGTAGCTTTTCTCCAGTTTCTCTATTTCTATGCGGATATTAGCTTCGTTTTCAAGTAACTGTGCATATTCTTCTTCGGTCAGTTCTTTTCCGCGTATTTGTTTGCGGTATTTCCATATCTGGTCGTTCAACTTATGCTTTTTTTGTTGGCATTCGTTGTATATGGGAAAAAATCGTGTTACTTCCTCGTCTGTCAGATTAGCCTCTTTGGTGAGGTATGTTTTCAGTTGTTCTTTAAACTCCTGTTTGCTCAGGTGAGGTCTTTTCCTCTCTTGCGCATGCAGGGCACCAATGCTGAGTGTGAGCATGGCTAAAAAGATGATGATGTGTTTTTTCATATCTGTAAGTCTGTTTTTTTTTATATTAATCGTTTATTCCGTTTCTGTCAGGTATTGGTAGATGGTGTAGTTGTCCATTTCAAGCATGGCATATTCTACCACTGCGTCCATTTCCTCTTCGTTTGATACGGCAAGGCTTTCGGTTGACGCTTTCTCTTCATTGGGCTGTTCGGGGAATATGCCTCGTACGCATACGGTGAGTCCCACAAACATGGCAGCCAGATAGAGTAATGGCTTGATGCGTTGCCAGGGTGTGATGGTATACTCTGTTTGTTCACCCACGGTATCTGTTGGTTGTTCGGGGAGTTTCTCCATCAGTTGCTGTGTAAATCCTTCGAAGTATCCTTGTGGAACTTCAAATGGATTTTTCTTTCCACATTTCTGAATGATTTTCTCTTCTTCTTTCATATGCGCTGTATGTTGCGTTTAACATTAGACTATTTGGATGTTGCAAGGTTTAATCGTAATCTTCTAAAAAGTTACTTATCTTTTTAACAGCCAGGTGATAAGATGCTTTAAGTGCTCCTACACTGGTGTCTAACAGTTGTGACATGGTTTCATATTTCATCTCGTCGAAATATTTGAGTGTGAATACCAGTCTCTGTTTTTCGGGGAGTGTGAGCAGTGCCTCTTGTAAGAGTCTTTGTGCGTCATCTCCGTTGAAATAGGTGTCGGCTTCGAGGTGTTCGGCAAGGCTTGAGGCGGGTTCGTCTATTGTCAGTTCCTGATAGGTCGTTTGTTGTTTCAAGAATGTCAGCGTTTCGTTGATGGCTATTCGGTAGAGCCAAGTCGACAATTTTGATTCTCCGCGAAAGTTGCTGATGTTTGTCCATGCCTTGATGAAAGTGTTTTGCAACAGGTCGTTGGCATCATCGTGAGCGAGTACCATACGACGGATTTGCCAGTACAGCGGTTTACTATAGGTATTGACAATCTGTTCGAAGGCTTTTTTTTGTCCTTCGGGAGATTGCAATTGTGCTATAAGCTCTGTTTCGCTGAATGTTTTCATCCTCTCTTTTCTCCGGTTTCTATCCTTTGACGTTGAATTCTTCAAAAGGTTTAATCTGTGATACCTTTTTTGTTATATATATAATAAGGTATAGGAACTATAGTGAAATTTTCATCAGCTCGTGAGCTAAGAGAGTGTTTGTAAAGACCTCTTTAGCTTCGTTGAGCAAGGGCGTTTCGTCTTCGTATCTAGCTGAGAAGTGTCCGATGATGAGCTGTTTGGCGTGCGATTCTTTAGCCATGGTGGCGGCTTGTCGTGCGGTTGAGTGGTAGGTCTCATTGCATCGTGCCTCGTTGTCTGACGCAAAGGTGGCTTCGTGAAAGAGCAGGTCGGCATTTTTTATGAGTGGTTGGTTTTCGGGCAGGAAGGTTGTGTCTGAGCAATAGACATACCGTCGTGGAGGTCTCGCTGGTGTTGTCAGTCTGTCATGTGGTATAGTCTCTCCTTCGGGTGTCTGATAGTCGCCTCCATTTTTGATGCGGTTAAGTTCGTAGGTGGGAATCTGGTGTCGGTCAATCATCTCGCGTATCAGGTGGTCGGGTGTAGGCTTTTCGTCGAAGATAAATCCGGCACAAGGCACCCGATGTTTCAGAGGCAGTGTGGTCACGCTCATCGAACGGTCTTCGTGTATGATGCAACTTTTGCGTGTGTCAAACGGGTGAAATTTCACTTCATAGCCGATGTGTTGGCAAAAGAAGTTAAGCCAGGGTGTCATCAGTTGTTCCAATTGTTGGGGTGCATGAATGTGTAAGGTTGCAGTACGTCCCAACAGGTCGAATGTCGAAATCAAGCCTATCAGTCCGAAGCAATGGTCGCCATGCAGGTGTGAGATGAAGATGTGATTGAGGCGGGAAAACTTGAGTTTGGCATGCCTTAATTGCATCTGTGTCCCTTCGCCACAATCAATCATGTAGAGTTTTTCGCGTATGTTGACTACTTGTGCGCTGGGGTTGTGTCGGGTAGTGGGCAATGCAGATCCGCAACCTAATATGTGTATTTCAAATTTTTCCATGTTCTTTTTTAAAATGTGCAGGGGTAGGTGAGGGGCACTTTGTCGGGGCGAAGCCTTCTGGTGTCATTTGTTAAAGAGAAAAAAGACCGGTGAAAGTTGTTCCTCCACCGGCCTTCTTATTATATCAGTAATTAAGTTGGTTTGTCCAACCGTTTATTACTTGCCTTTCTCCATTTGCTCTTTCAAAGCAGCCAATGCATCGATGTCACCCAATGTGGTTGATGCAGCTTGGTTTTGGATTACAGGAGTCTCTTCCTTCTTGGCGCTGCTCTTCTTAGCTGCTGCTTTAGCTTTAGCTTCTGCTTTAGCCTCTGCCTTAGCTACATCTTCGAAGATGCGACTGTGTGAAAGGATGATACGCTTGGCATCCTTGTTGAACTCGATAACCTTGAACTCAAGTTTCTCGTCGAGTTGAGCTTGTGAGCCATCTTCCTTAACGAGGTGTTTGGGAGTAGCGAAACCTTCTACACCATAAGGCAATGCGATGACAGCACCCTTGTCAAGCAATTCAACGATAGTACCTTCATGGATAGAGTCAACGTTGAAGAGAGTCTCAAATACATCCCAAGGATTCTCTTCCAATTGCTTGTGACCAAGGCTCAAGCGACGGTTTTCCTTGTCGATTTCGAGAACTTGCACTTCGATGTCGGCACCAATCTGAGTGAATTCAGAAGGATGTTTTACCTTCTTAGTCCAAGAGAGGTCAGAGATGTGAATCAATCCGTCAACGCCCTCTTCGATTTCTACGAATACACCAAAGTTAGTGAAGTTGCGTACTTTTGCAGTGTACTTGCTTCCTACGGGATATTTCTCTTCGATAGTTTCCCATGGGTCTTGCTTCAGTTGCTTGATACCCAATGACATCTTACGCTCGTCGCGGTCGAGAGTCAGCACTACAGCCTCTACGTTGTCGCCCACCTTCATGAAGTCTTGAGCTGAACGCAGGTGTTGTGACCATGACATTTCTGAAACGTGAATCAAACCTTCTACGCCCGGAGCAATTTCGATGAATGCACCATAGTCTGCCATTACAACCACCTTACCGTTAACGTGGTCACCCACTTTCAGTTCAGCGTTCAATGCATCCCATGGGTGCGGAGTCAGTTGCTTCAAGCCCAAAGCGATACGCTTCTTCTCGTCATCAAAGTCGAGGATAACCACGTTGATTTTCTGGTCGAGTTCAACCACTTCCTTCGGATCGCTTACGCGGCCCCAAGAGAGGTCGGTGATATGAATCAAACCATCTACGCCGCCCAAGTCGATGAATACACCGTACGGAGTGATGTTCTTGACAGTACCTTCCAGTACTTGTCCTTTTTCAAGTTTACCGATAATTTCTTTCTTCTGTTGCTCGAGTTCTTCCTCAATCAGAGCCTTGTGAGAAACAACCACGTTTTTGTATTCTTGGTTGATTTTTACAACCTTGAATTCCATAGTTTTGCCTACGAATACATCGTAGTCGCGGATAGGCTTCACGTCAATTTGTGAGCCGGGCAAGAATGCCTCGATGCCGAATACATCAACAATCATACCACCCTTAGTGCGGCACTTGATGAATCCCTTGATGAATTCTTCGTTTTCGAGTGCAGCGTTCACGCGATCCCATGAGCGTGTAGCGCGTGCTTTCTTGTGTGAAAGGATCAGCTGACCTTTCTTGTCTTCCTGATTTTCGATGTATACCTCTACGGTGTCACCAATCTTCAGGTCAGGATTGTAACGGAACTCGCTCAACGGAATGATACCGTCTGACTTGTAACCGATGTTAACAACAACCTCACGTTTGTTCATTGAGATTACTGTACCGTCAACAACCTCACGGTCGTTTACGTTGTTGAGAGTGCTGTTGTAAGCCTTCTCTAATTCTTCCTTACTGATGTCAGTTTCAGAAGCGCCAATTTCATAAGCATCCCAGTTGAAAACTTCCAGGGGAGCTACATTTTTTAAATTTTCCATTAAGTGTTTAATTTTTAATTAATTACGTTAGACATTATATTGACTAAACTTAAAATCGGGTGCAAAGATACTGCTTTTCCTTCAACCTGCCAACAAAAGTTTGTTAAAAAATAGAGCTTGAATGGTTGATTTTGTGCTTTTTACCCTCAATCATCCGCAAGTTTTCATTGTTTTTTGTCGGATTGTGTCTTTTACCCTCAGAGAGTGTGTTTTTGGGGGTGAAAGGTACCAATGTTAATGTGTCTTTTCTGCTTGGTATACAGCGTTTATTTGCTCGAACGTGGTATCAAGGAAAGTGTCTTTAATGAATCCTGATGTTTTTATGGGAATATAATGGTCCCCTATCGAATGGCTGAACTCCAGTTCAAAAGCTAAGCGCAAATCGTTTTCGTTATTTCCCTTATTGTCAGGATGCACCTCCGAGCCTTTTATGGTTCGGATGCCTATGATTCTATAAACATCCCTTATCCCTTTTCCACTGATATAAGGGATAAAGAAATGCAAATTCTGCAAAGGTATAGTGGTGGGGAAATGCGCGCCCGTATAATAGCGCTTGGCAGTTCTCTCCTCGAAACTTCCCAAATATCCCTTTTGTGAAGATGTTTTTGCAACACCTATCAACACCCTATTGGGGACGTTCACCACAATTCCCTTTTGTGGAATCACGTTAGCTACAGTTTCCGATGATTTGGTCTCTATCAGTTCGTGGATGAACTCTTCCAATAGTTTCCGATTTTGTTCATCCTTTGGACGTAAAGGAAATGCACCGATGTTCACCTCTTCGATACTCTTGTGGAATTTGGCATTAGCCACCTCGGTCGGTTCACCATCACCTGGGAACAGAATGTAACCACCTATTACTTCTTTCTTCAGTTGGTTGGCTTCGTAGTCCTTGTAGTAGATGGCATCGCGGTAGCGGTGCATCTGATTGATGGCATCCTCGGGTGGGGTATCCACTCCCCTCTCCTTTCCTCCCAGGCGGTATTTGGCATCGAAGAGGTAAGTCATCTTCATTCCCTGCTTCATGTCATTCTTGGTGAGTTGCAGCACAATGTCCGGCTTTTGAGGAACCGTAGGCACCACCAAGTGCTCTATACTGAGGTTGTCGTTCTCCCGCTCGGTATGTTTGGGATTATAGACAAGTTCGGCCAGCTCCACCCCGTCTTTACGGAAGAGGATGCGCGAATGTTCACCCTTGCCCAACTCCCATGTGAACACACCGTTCATCTCCATACGGTTGCGGTGCTCCACCTCTTCTTGACTGATGCCCAACTGTTCTCTGACGATATGGCTCACCTCTATGAAACACCATATTTCATAGAGTGTAGCAATGTCTTTTGTCTGTAGGCGGTACATACCATCCTGTAGCGAATAGGCACGGCGCAACAGGTTCCACGTGCGGTACACCTGACTATATCCCGTAGCCTTCTGCAGCACCAGACTCTCTTGCTTCAATCCCTTGAAGCGACCCACTGTGCGGAAAAAAGGATTGCGGTACAGGTGCTTCAATGTCAGCAGACACTCCTCCATCTCCCGTTTCAGTTCGTCCGAAGCATTCCTGTGTGCCTCGATGTAGCTTTTCAGCGTGTCATATTTGTCAATGATTTGCCCAAGTGCATATTTCAGGAAACGGTTTTCCTGCGTGTCGTTCGATGGCGTGTGCTCCTCTATCCGATACAAGTGTCCCGCCTCCTTGCGGTGTTCTGCCAGTTCATTCTCTATCGCCGTCGGCACACGCTTT
>JAFUPU010000033.1 GCA_017472635.1 Bacteroidaceae bacterium | reverse complement strand
TAATCTTGTGTGCGGAGGATTAGCATTCTTTTGAAGTGTATATCGATTATCTTGAGAAATTATTGCAATCCGCTCAAATCTATTTTATAGAATGCAGGAGCATCGTTGTTTCGTTCAATGAACATTGTCATGTAGATGGGGGCATATATGAATTTGTTTACGACCTGTAGATTGTCATTGGTTAGAATGATAGCCTCGGGCAGGTCGTATTCTCCACAATCCATGATGTTGGATAGGGCGCGATGTACTTCATAGTCTTTGCCTGATTTTACCTCGATTGGAACAACTCTGCCATTCAGTTCGATGACAAAATCCAGTTCACCACGTTTCTTGTTGTTATAGTAATAAGGAGTTATTCCGTGTGCGGCAAATTCTTGCGCCACGGCATTTTCGTAGATGGAACCATAGTTGATGTCCTTGTCTCCTTTGATGATGCGCAGTTGGATTCCTTCAGCGTATTGGGCGGCCAATAGTCCGATGTCATTCTGGAAGAGTTTGAACAGGTTGCGTGAGCGTGCAAGCAATAAAGGGGTTTTAGGCTCTTCTACATTATAGACAGGAAGTGCTACCCCTGCATTAGTCAACCAAAGGAAACTGTTCTGATAGCGTTCGAACTTGGCATTTTCATTCAAGCGTTTAAGGATGAAACGCTTGTTCTTGGCATTCAATTCGGGTGGTATGAGGTTGAAAATCTCTTCGATATAAAGTTTGTTGTTCGGGTCATATTGCGCAATGTCGCGTTTGTATAGGCGTATGATGTCCTGCTGTATGGTCATGACCTCTTGCAGATTGTTTGTTTCGAGGTACTTGCTTACTACAGCGGGCATGCCTCCTACGATCAAATAGAGCCGGAAAAGTTCCGTCATCTTAGTGTGAATCAATTGATCAACTGGGATACGCCGCTCCCATGCTTGGCGCAGGGTAGAGATTATGTTCTCGTTGATACCTATGTAGGAAATGAATTCTTCAAAATCTATCGGGTACATATCTTTGATGCCCATGTAACCGACAGGTTCAGAACGTAAATCTTTCAGTTCTACGCCCAATAGTGAACCGCTGAGAATATATCTGTATGAGCCTTCATCTACCAGAAACTTGATGGCGGTTACTATTTCAGGGCATTTTTGTACCTCGTCAAAAAAAATTAGTGTTTCGCCTTTGATGAGTGGGGTGGTTGTCAGGGCAGAAAGCCGCAATAAAATGTCATTGCTGCTTTTAGCTCCTTTGAATATTTCAATAGCTTCGGGGGTTTCAACGAAGTTAATTTCGACAAATGTCTTGAAAGACCTTCCAAATTCGCGAATCGAGAAGGTTTTTCCTATTTGGCGTGCTCCTGTGATAAGTAACGCATTGCGATTATTCTTATAATAATCTGATATAAAACGGCTTATTTTTCTTTTAATCATGATTATGTCACTTTTCCATGGCAAAAGTATATGTTTTTTGCCGCTTTTCCAAGGAAAATACGCATTATTTTGCCGCTTTTCCAAGAAATAGCTATTCTTTCAGTGCCTCCATGAGTACTTTTGCTTTGGCGGGGCCGACGATGGTGGAGAGTTCCTCTTCCGATGCTTCGCGGATGCGCTTCACGCTCTTGAAGTGTTTCAGGAGGGCGGACTTTGTCTTTTCGCCAATGCCTTTGATGGTGTCGAGGGCGGAGGCAGTCTGTCGCTTGCTACGCTTGTCGCGATGGAAGGTGATGGCGAAGCGGTGCACTTCGTCCTGTATCTGCTCCAGTAGGTGGAAGAGGGGAGTGTTTTGTTTCAGTCCGATGGTTTGCGGTGGGAATCCGAAGAGTAGTTCGCGGGTGCGGTGGCGGTCGTCCTTGGCCAGTCCGGCAATGGGGATGCTGAGGTGCAGTTCATCTTCTACAATCTGTCGTACTACCTCCATTTGTCCCTTTCCACCGTCGGTGATGATGAGGTCGGGTAGGGTAGTGCCCTCCTCGATGGCACGGCTATAGCGACGGCGTACCACCTCCTGCATCGAGGCATAGTCGTCGGGTCCTTCGACCGTCTTGATGTTGTATTTCCGATAATCCTGTTTGCTGGGCTTGGCCTTTTTGAAGACCACACAGGCAGCTACAGCATCGCTTCCCGAGATGTTGGAGTTGTCGAAACACTCTATCTGGTACGGCATTTTTTCCATGCCTAAGGCTGCCTGTATCTCCTTCATCAGGCGCACGCTCTTTTGCTCGGGATTCAGTTTTTCCGCTTGCTTCAACCGGTCGGCGCGGTACTGTTTGACGTTTAATAATGATAGGTCAAGCAACTTCTTTTTTTCGCCTCGTTGGGGAATTGTAAAAGTCACGTTGGCCAGTTCTAGATCCAGTTCAAAGGGGACGATTATTTCGCGCGAGAGGCTTTTGTACCGTTCTCTCATTTCCACGATACCCAGTTGTAGCAGTTCCTCTTGTGTCTCCTCCATGCGCTTCTTGTATTCGAAGGTGAAGGCTTGGTTGATACATCCGTTGGTGATGTGCAGATAGTTGATAAAAACATCGTTTTCATCGGTTTCGATGGAGAATACATCAATGTTGTGCAGCACACTGCTTACCACCTCGCTCTTGGCCTGATAGTTTTCAAGTAACTGGTATTTCTCTTTGATGACTTGTGCCTCCTCAAAGCGCATCTCGCTGGCCAAGCGTTGCATTTCCTCCATCATCTGTCGGGTCAGTTCGTGAGTGTTTCCTGAGAGGATTTGCTTGATTTCACCGATGCTTTTCATGTATTCATCGTGTGATTGCTGTCCGATACAGGGTGCTTTGCAATTCTTGATGTGGTACTCCAGGCACACTTTGAACTTGCCGTTCCGTATGTTTTCAGGTGTCAGTGCTAGGTTGCAGCGACGCACTTTGTAGAGCTTCTTGATGAGGTCCAGCAATCCGTACATGGTAGGCACGTGGCTATACGGCCCGTAGTAGGTAGAGCCGTTGCGAACGATACGCCGGGTGGAGAATACGCGAGGGAAATACTCGTTGCTTACGCATATGCTGGGGTAGGTTTTGTCATCTTTCAGCAATACGTTGTAGCGCGGCCGGTACTTTTTGATTAGGTGTTCTCCAGTAGCAGGGCGTCCTCTTCTGTCTTTACCACCACGTAGCGTATATCGGCAATTTTGCTCACCAGCACACGTGTCTTGCCCGGCCCATGTTCTTTGGAGAAGTAGGAATAGACACGTCTTTTCAGATTCTTGGCCTTGCCTACATAGATGACTGTACCTGTACTGTCCAGATATTGGTAACATCCGGGTGTCTCGGGCAGGTTCATCACGATGCCGCGCAGATAATCATTCGTATGTAGGTCTTGCTCTATCATAGTACTTTGTTTTAGGAGTGTAGAAGTGTAGGAGTGACGCTTCGCTTAGAAGTGTAGACCATACTTTTTCCAGCTTATGTGTGAAACTGTTGTCTGTGCTCTTTTACTCCTGCTTCTATACTCCTTTGAATTTTTTATTCCTCTACCTCTATCAATGCACTTATGTCCACTCCTTCAGCAAAGATTTCGCGCCCGTTGAGGTTGGTTATTTCAATGATGAAGTTTACAAGCACTTCTTTCGGATTGAATTTCTTCACCAGGTTGTATGCCGCTTTGGCGGTTCCTCCAGTAGCCAGCAGGTCATCGTGAATCAGCACCACATCGTCTTCAGTGATGGCATCTTTGTGTATTTCGATGGTGTCTGTGCCATACTCCTTGGCAAAGGACTCTTGGATGGTTTCGGCGGGCAGTTTTCCCGGTTTGCGTGCGGGGATAAAACCGGCTCCCAATCGGGCTGCCAATACAGCTCCCATTACAAATCCGCGTGACTCGATGCCTACCACTTTGGTAATCCCTTTGTCTTTGTACAGTTCGTATAGTTCGTCTTCCAACTCCTTCAGACATTCCGCATCTTTGAATAGGGTGGTCACGTCAAAGAACAGTATCCCTGGAATGGGAAAATCAGGCACTGTCCGTAGGTTTTTTAATAACAATTCCTTGTTCATACCCAGTCTTTTATATTCGTTAATTAATTCTTTTGTTCCACGTGAAACATTGCTTTTCTTTTAGCGTCCCATAAGCACCAGCAGGACGTTGACATCGCTGGGCGATACGCCTGGTATGCGGCTTGCTTGTGCCAGTGTTTCGGGGTCTATCTTGGTGAGCTTTTGTCGGGCTTCCGTTGATAGGGATTGCAGGTTGGCATAGTCGAACCTTCCCTTGATGCGGATGTTCTCCAGTCGTTGCATCTTGTCAGCAATCAACCGTTCGCGCTCAATGTATCCGCGATACTTTATTTTGATTTCAGCCGCTTCCAGCGTCTCCTCCTTGCGCCCTTCTATTCCGTCCAACAGTTGGGCAAAAGCATTGATGTGTGGGGTGATGTTCTTGATGCTGATTTCCGGGCGGTCCAGCAGGTCGATGAGCTTGCATCCGCCACGGAGTGGGGTAGTGCCCAAGCTCTCCAATGCCTCGTTGATGTATGCGGCTTTGATGGAGAACTTTTGTGCGAAATCAATAATCCGGTGGATATTCTCCCGCTTCTGCACCAGCAGGTCGTAGCGGTTGCGTTTGGCCAGTCCCAAGTTATATGCCCGTTCGGTCAGTCGCATGTCTGCATCGTCCTGACGGAGCAGTATGCGGTATTCAGCGCGCGAGGTGAACATGCGGTACGGTTCGTCCACACCTTTTGTCACCAGGTCGTCGATGAGTACACCGATGTAGGCTTCGTCACGCTTCAGTGTGAATGGCTCTCCTCCGTGGCAATTGATGTGTGCGTTGATTCCTGCGATGATGCCTTGTCCGCCTGCTTCCTCGTACCCTGTAGTTCCGTTCACCTGTCCTGCAAAGAAGAGATTCCGGATAATTTTCGATTCCAACGTATGTTTCAGTTGTGTGGGGTCGAAGTAATCGTATTCGATGGCATATCCCGGGCGGTAGATGACCAAGTCGCGGAAGGCCGGCACCTTCTTCAGTGCGGCTATTTGTATCTCCATGGGCAGGGAAGAAGAGAAACCGTTCAGATAAAGTTCCTGTGTAGTCTCTCCCTCAGGCTCCAGAAAGAGCTGGTGTTGTCCTTTGTCGGGGAAGGTGACGATTTTCGTTTCAATGCTGGGGCAATATCGGGGGCCTATGCTCTGAATCTGTCCGTTGAAAAGGGGCGATTCCGGCAGACCGTTGCGCAATATTTCGTGCACTTCGGGATTGGTGAAGCAGGTCCAGCAGCAGAGTTGTTTCAACCGGCGTGGTTCGCTCATGTAGGAGAAGCTGTGGAAGTCCGATTCTCCTTCCTGAATCTCCATTTCATCGTAGTGCACGCTTCGTCCGTCGATACGTACGGGAGTTCCTGTCTTCATGCGTCCGGCTGTAATGCCGTGTCGTGTGATGGACTCTGTCAGCTGGTAAGCTGCCGGTTCTGCCATGCGTCCGCCGGGCAGTTGGGTGCGTCCCACGTGCATCAGTCCGTTGAGGAATGTTCCTGCCGTCAGGATGACACACTTGGCATGAAAGGTGACTCCCCAGACGGTCTTTACGCCTGCGACTTCTCCCTTTTCAACGAGCAACTCGTTCACCGTATCTTGCCAGATGTGCAGATTGGGTGTGTTTTCCAATACTTCGCGCCAGGCCCAAATGAATTTCTCGCGGTCGCACTGTGCACGCGGGCTCCACATGGCAGGCCCTTTCGAGCGGTTCAGCATGCGGAACTGGATGGCCGAGCGGTCGGTCACCAGTCCCATGTATCCGCCTAGGGCGTCTATTTCGCGTACTATCTGTCCTTTGGCAATGCCTCCCACGGCAGGGTTACAACTCATCTGGCCAATCTTGTTCATGTCCATGGTGATGAGACATGTTTTCGACCCCAGGTTAGCCGATGCAGCTGCAGCTTCGCATCCGGCATGTCCGGCACCAATCACAATGACATCGTAGGTAAATTCCATACTAATAAAATTCTATTTTGGTGGCAAAGTTAGGGATAAAAGTTGAATGGAGCAATCACTTGCGCTTTTTTTGACGTTTTCCCCTCTTTCTTTCCTTTTTCAGATTTTTTAGAAGCGGAATCCGTGCATAACATATTGCTAGTTATTGCATTCTATTCTTCGGCCAATTTCTTTTGTATGCTTTCAAAATGTCATATAAAACAAATGCATTTCATTTATTTGTCTCTGATTTCCTTTCTTTTTGTCCGATTTTCAGTCTGCATTTTCGTGATTTTTTGTCCGACTCGATTCCCTGCCCGTAAAAATGGGCGGGATTTTGCGTTTGTCTGAGGTGGAGACTTGCCTTTTTATAAGAATGGGTGATACTTCTATGTCGATTGGTATTGCTCGTACCTCTTCCATGCTTCGTTGATGTTTTCAATCTGCATGTCGGGAGTGAAAGCCGTTGCTTCGAGTTTTTTCCCGAACGGTTTCCAATTTCCGCAGATGATGCCGTCGTGTGCTATTACCGGATGAAAGATACCGTTGTTGCTATGTGCTCGATGGCGATGTTCGGCAGGAAGCGCAATGTTGCGGCTTTTGTAAGCGATGAGGTATTCGTCGTATGAGGGCATAAGGAGGGTTTGTCCCTTGCGGAAGCCCCGTGTACGGCATGAATCATGTACGTAGAACTTTTCACCTTGCCATGATACACTTTGCAAATCGTTGCTAAGGGCCTCTATGCTTTTGCGGCAATCGCCTGTATTCATACCTGACCACCAAACAAAATCTTTTAAAGTGGCAGGGGAGTGGCTTTGGAAGTATTTCCGCGTCAGCATGAGCAGAGCATCTTCGTTGGTAGTGTTTGGATGTGGAGAAACTTTTTGCGGAGCAAGGCTGTATGTGGCCTTTGTCGGCAGGAGATTTCCACTGCACAGAAGTCCATTCAGTTCGGCCATACGAATGTGGTAAGACAAGCGGTGATCGTCCATCGTGATGCCTTTGTGGCTTAATGCTTCAACAAAGTCTTCTTTGGTTACGCTTCCATTTTCCTCTGCCGTCCGGCAAAGGATGTCGCTGATAGTGACAAACTCTTTGGGAGGGATGTCGATACCGTTGGAGTGCATCCACCCTTTTATGACAGAAATGCTCTTGGGAGCGCACAATTGCAGCATCCAGGCATAATCTTCGTCCGCGACAAGTTGCCATGTGCCACGAAGCAGATGCAAGCGGATAATTCGTCCTTCATTGTAAGCCTTTGTAAATGCTTGCGAAGACGGCTTTTGGGTACGCATGGCCACAGCCCAACGCATCAGTCGGTATTCCTGTGCTTGTATTGCTCCCATGTGCGACACCACGTCGGCCGGGTCGGAAAACACGGGCGACGCTAATTGTTGGTTAAGCAGACGTATGGCGATAGGGTTCATGCTGTATCTTTCTTGAAAATCCGAAGTATGACTTCGCAAAATTACACAAAAACCTTTTATTCTACACACTGATTTCTAAAGAAGTCGTAATAAAAGCCATTTATAGGCAAATTATTACGACTTCTTTTTTACATACTTTGCAAGTTCTTTACCTCTGTCGGGCCTTATTAGTCGCTCATAAGAGCTTCAAATGGCTGTTACTTCCGTCCGATATAGAACACAGAGGCACAGAGTCACAGGGGGCTTATTGGGCAATCAGAGACTTATAAATACTCCGTGTCTCTGTGTTCTATCTTCAAGTCCCCTCC
>JAFUPU010000032.1 GCA_017472635.1 Bacteroidaceae bacterium | reverse complement strand
GACGACGGAAGTACCAGATGAATGGCATAGAGAGAAGCAGCGATGCACCCACCACCATCGTCATGTAAAGAAGGCTTTCGCGCTGGATGTATCCCAACTCTTCGGGGAGTGTGGCCAGCGTCCTGAACCAGCCAAGCGACACCTTCAGCGCATAGTTGCCGAAAAACATGGCAATGAGGAACAACAGACCGTACTCTGTAAGAAACTGCACCATCAGGTTGCCTCCCGTGGCACCGAACACCGTGCGCAGAGCTATCTCGCGCTTGCGGATGAAAAGGCGGTTGATGAACATGGTCAAGTAGTTGAGCAGGCCACACAGGATGAGCACCCCACCTGCAATGGCAAACAGGTAGATGTGGTTCAGTTTCACGGGAATCATGAGCTCGTAATCACTTTTTGCTTGTCGCACCTCGTCCATGCGTACAAGGTCGAGTTCTTGCCACATCAATTCACCCGGTCCTTCCCGTGTCCAAAACTGCCCAAAGACATCATAATAAGGAATAGGTGTCCTGTCCAAACGGGCATTTACCGAATCGATATTTGCCGTCGGGTGAAGAAGGAAAAAGTACCGACCGTGTTTTAGTTTCCCATCGTGGGGAGAGACACTCAATACATTGAAGAAAAAATTGGAGTGTTCACCCCATCCCTTTACCACTGCAGCCACTGTACGCGACCGATAGGCTGGATCGGTTGTTTCTTCGAGAATCAACGACTGTCCGATGGGCGATTCGTCGCCCCACAACTTCTCGGCGAACTCTTCTGTCACAGCCACTTTAGTGGGCGTGGAGAGGAAACTCTCGTCTCCCTCCAGTATTTTCACTCCAAAGAAGGATACAAAGTTGCTGTCGCACACCAACTCATCTACCTCGAACTCAGTTCCGTTGGCATTCTTGCCCCACCGTGAATTGTAACTTGTCACTTCCTCCACTTCGGGAAACTGCTTTATTTTGTCGATAATCAAGTGCTCGGTAGAGTTTCCCTTGTTCATCAGGTAATACATCCTGTCCGCATCCTTATGGAACGCATCATACGTTGTCTCATACTTTATCCACATGCTTGCCAGTGCGAAGCAGGCGAAGCCGATGGCCAGACTGACGATGCTGACCGCTGATTGCAGGCGGTACTTTACCAGTTGCCGCCAGGCGAGGGTTAGATTGTGCCAAATCATATCTTTATTTTTTTAGTTTTGCAGATTGAATCCCTACAATTGTGGGATAATTTCTCCCTATTTGGGCAATTCCGTCCTTACAAAGTTCTATAATTGTTCAAGAAAAGATAGTTAAACAAATGTTAAATCGTATTTTTACGCTTAAAAGTGTCCAAAAATTGGACACGACATTTGCAGAGAAAGGGATTTTATACCATTTTCGTTGTATATTTGCATCAAGAAAATAATCCCAATAGAATTTATGAAACTGACAACATTTTGCTTTTCGCCTACGGGCACTTCACGAAAGAATATGATGGCCGTGGTGAAAGGATTGGACATGGGCGATGTGACACATTGCGACTATACCTATTATAATATAGAGAGCGGAAAGGATTTGGACAGACAATTGTCTTCGGATGATTTGGCACTGTTCTCAGTCCCAGTCTATGGTGGAAAAGTGGCTCCGACGGCATTGGAACGTATGGGGCAGGTGAGGGGAGAGGATACTCCGGCCATCCTGTTAGTGACTTATGGCAACCGCAACTTCGAGCAGGTGCTTGTCCAGTTGGCAGATTTTGTACGCGAAAGAGGATTCCGCCCCATTGCCGCCGCGGCTTTGGTGGGCGAACATTCCTATAGCAATGCGAAATACCCCATAGCCGTAGGGCGGCCTGATGCTGAAGACTTGGCATCTGCCGAGGAACTTGGACGACAGATAGCAGCCAAGTTGCTACAAAAGGATGAACAGGCATGGGATATTGATGTGGCAAACGACATGCCCCATCCGGAGACACCCGAAGCATCGCTACAGGCTTTCCGCCTTTTTGTTCAGGAATATACCCTGCAACAACAGGCGAATCCCGTGAAGGTCTTTCCTGCCGCTTCGTCTGAGGCATGCAGCCATTGCGGTGTGTGCGTTGGGCTATGTCCCACACAAGCCATAGCTTTGGGCAATGAGGAGGTGACGGATGCTTCGCGTTGTATCCGTTGCTGTGCTTGTGTGAAGGGATGCCCTACGGGAGCACGCACCTTTGATTCTCCCTTTGCCAAACCCTTATCGGAAAATTTCCGAATGCGCCGCGAACCGCTATATCTTTTGTAAATCATTGGAAAATCAAAGATATTTGCGTATCTTCGCGCCGCAAAACAATGAAAAACAATTTTAATCTATAAACACTTAAAAATTAATTTAACTATGTTTGAAGGACAACCTAAAGGGCTTTGGGCCCTGGCGCTTGCAAACACGGGAGAACGTTTCGGTTACTACACCATGTTGGCCGTGTTCCTCCTTTTCTTGCAAGCCAATTTCGGATTCTCTGTAGGAGTATCTGGTACAATCTATTCTACTTTCTTAGGATTAGTTTATTTCTTCCCCCTCTTTGGAGGTATGTTGGCCGACAAGTTCGGCTTTGGCAAAATGGTAACCATCGGTATTGCCATTATGTTCTTGGGGTATCTGTTGCTTTCATTGCCGTTGGGCGCTGATTGGGTGGCTGTAGCCGGCATGGGAGCCGCTCTGTTGCTCATAGGTTTTGGTACAGGTCTGTTCAAGGGTAACCTCCAAGTAATGGTGGGCAACCTGTATGACGATCCCAAATATTCAGCCAAGCGTGACTCTGGTTTCAGTCTTTTCTACATGGCCATCAATATTGGTGCCATGTTTGCCCCCTCTGCCGCCATCGGTATAATGAATTGGGCACAGACATCGTTGGGTATCAGTGAAGCCGATTCTTATCACTTTGCTTTTGCCGTAGCTTGTGCGTCGTTGATTGTTTCCATTGCCATTTACTATTGCTTCCGTTACACATTCAAGGATGCCGACCGCGCCAAGACAGTTGTAGCCAACAGCAATGAGCCTGCCGCCGAGCAACTGACTCCTGCCCAGACAAAGGAACGAATCATTTGCCTCTGCCTGGTATATGCTGTGGTTATCTTCTTCTGGATGGCTTTCCATCAGAACGGTGCCACACT
>JAFUPU010000031.1 GCA_017472635.1 Bacteroidaceae bacterium | reverse complement strand
GTCTCACTACCATCAGTCATCTGGAGCAAGGAGTGAATCAGAACATCACGCTCAACAATTTCATTTCACTGCTGCGTGCCGTCGGCATGGAACATCGTCTGAACAATTTGTTGCCCGAGCTGCCCATGCCGCCCATGGCATTGAAGCAGATAAACAAGTTTATACCCAAAAGAGGAAGGAGGAATAGCCATGATACAGAATCTTGATGTCTATCTGTGGAACCGGAAAGTTGGTTCATTAGTCACCTACAAGGAACGGTATTCGGAGAAGATATGCTTCTACTTCGACCGTGCTTTCCTTGCCAGCGGCTATGACATAGCTCCATTGCGGGCATCCGTGAACAGCGTTTCTGTCAAGAATGGTCTGCCTGTTTATGCCGAAGCGGAAAAACTCTTCGGTGGCTTGCCCTCGTTTATTGCAGACTCTTTGCCCGACTATTGGGGAAACAGGGTGTTCAACGAGTGGGCTAAGGCACATAACATCAGTACAAGGAACCTATCGGCTCTTGACCGTTTGGCATACATTGGCAGAAGAGGTATGGGGGCTTTGGAGTTTCTGCCCCCTGCAGCCGAAGAGATGGAGCAACCGTTCAAGGTGGAGATAACCGAACTGTACAAGCTTGCACAGTCGGCATTGAATGAAGCAAAGAGTTTCAAGACAGAGGCACATCCCGACTTGTTGATTGAAAGTCTGTTCAAGGTTGGTACTTCTGCCGGTGGACGGAGACCAAAAGCTATCATCAACCTGAACAAGGAGACAAACGAGTGCTACTCCGGACAGGTGGCAGCTCCGATGTCCGGGTTTGTCCCAATGATTATCAAGTTCGACGAACATTCGGATGTACCCACCACACGCATTGAATACAGCTATTACCTGATGGCAAGGGATGCCGGACTAAAGATGATGCCGTCCAGTCTGATGGTGGGAGAAAAGGCTGCCCACTTCCTGACGGAACGGTTCGACAGGCAAGAGGGTGAGAAGATTCATATACAGACATTGGCAGCAATGAACCCTTCATCGGACAGTTATGAGGACTTGTTTGAAACAGCTTGCCGCATCGGCATTCTGCCATCGGAGCAGAAGCAATTGTTCTTACAGACTGTGATGAACGTGCTTGGCGGCAATGTAGATGACCACAATAAGAACTTCAGTTTCCTGATGGGCAGCGATGGTGTGTGGCACACGGCTCCGGCTTACGACTATACGTTCTCTGTCGACCCCTCTGCACCCGGATATATGAACCGCCACAGCATGACCATCAACAACAGGAATTCGGATATTGAACGTTCAGACCTCCTCGAACTGGCCAAGCGGTACAATATAAAGGGAGCTGACGCAATCATTGAAAAGGTTATCAGCGTTGTTGGCGATTATGAGCAATATGCAGAAACAGCCGGTGTCAGTCCGCACTGGACTCACAGGATAAAAGAAGAAATCGGTTATCGGATAGACAACATGACGGACAATTAAATGAAATTGAGGCTTTGCCAATTATGTGGATGCTTAATTAACAAAAAAAACGGGGAAAACGTATGCGGTATGGAAAATTGTTCTTATATTTGCATCGTAGAAATAAAAATC
>JAFUPU010000030.1 GCA_017472635.1 Bacteroidaceae bacterium | reverse complement strand
CAGCCAATGTCATGATAGAACCATCGATAAACGACTCTATCTCATAGTGATCTTGAGCCGGGATATAGATATCATCTCCCCGTTGCTCCAGCTTGATGCCCAAACGACGGAAACTATCAGGGATGATTCCCAAGTTTTCATACGAAACATTCTTGATGGTCAGTTCACTTTGGGTCATGGCAGCCATACCGATAAAGCTTCCGACTTCAATCATATCGGGCAATATGGTGTGTTCGCATCCTGCTAACGTCTCTACTCCCTCAATGACCAACAGGTTTGAAGCTATTCCCCTGATGCGTGCCCCCATCCGGTTCAACATGCGACAGAGTTGTTGCAAGTAAGGTTCACAGGCAGCATTATAGATGGTTGTAGTACCTTTCGCCAATACAGCAGCCATCACAATGTTTGCCGTACCCGTCACCGAGGCTTCATCCAACAACATATAAGTTCCTGTCAGACCTCCTTCTGGAGCCTGCAACTCAAAAATTCCTGTCTCTTCATTGTAACAGAAGTCTGCTCCTAACTTTTGTATGCCCATCAAATGGGTATCAATGCGCCTGCGTCCGATTTTATCGCCACCCGGTTTGGAAATCAAAGCCTTCCCGAAGCGTCCGACCATCGGTCCTATCAACATCACCGAGCCACGCAATTTTGAGCACTTCTGCATAAACTCATCGCTATAAATATACGACAAATCCACATCGTCAGCACAAAACGAATAGCTCCCTAATCCCTTCTTCGAGACTTTTACCCCCATGTCACGCATCAGTGCTATCAGGTTGTTTACATCCAAGATGTCCGGCACATTGTTTACCGTAACCTCTCCTGCCGTAAGCAAGGTTGCACACAATATCTGCAACACTTCGTTTTTGGCGCCTTGAGGATAAATTTCGCCACTCAACTTATGTCCGCCCTCTATTACAAATGAAGCCATGTTTCTATATGATTTAGTTTACAGTTAATGTTTCAATTTCCGCTACGTGCCAATCACCTTATATTAATTGGTTTTCTTTTTGGCACGTCTTTTCTGCTGCACATTCACCGGACGTTTGGTTTCAGCCTGTTTCAGTTCCAAGCTGTTGAACTCCAAATCGCTCGCGGTCAAGCGTATTTTCCCATCCGAATATTCCAGTACATCATCTATTATCTTATCCACCTCTACCGCATCTTTGTTCCAAGTCACAAAATCTTTGCGCATCTGGATGGCTATCAAATGAAGCAGTTCCTTCTTCTCTTCTCCTTCGGGATACTCCATTGCCTGTTTTATCAGTTGCTCCAATATGCGCCCGTAATGACGATAGCGGATACGTCCTGTGGGATAAGGGATTCTTTCCGGACGTACCTGCAAGGTTTCTGCCTGCACCACTTCGCAAGGATAGTCGATGTCCAACTTAAAGTCTGACATGATAGCCAAATGGTCCCACAACTTTTGTTTGAAATCAGGGAGGTCACGCATCAACGGATACATGTTGCCCATAATTTTAATTATCGTATTGGCACAACGCTGACGTTCTGCCCGGTCTTCGATAGTCAAGGCATGGTCTACCATATTCTGCACACTACGTCCGTATTCCGGCATCGGGAGCCGGTTCATTTTTGTATTATATTGCATATCTTTCTGTTTGATTATTCTATCTTACAACACTTTCGATTTTGACACCGTCGCCACAAACTCTTTCAAATAAAAAGGTTCAAAATAGGCTACATCCTCATACTTCTCTTGCGCTATTGCCTTCTCTGCCAAAGGGAACATCCACTTTGCCAGAGGACGGATATTCTCAATGAAATGAGCATTCGGGTGAACGATTTTCTCCCGACATTTAGCAGACCCGTTACCATAGAAATAGACCGGGCGCTCATCCAAAAACTCTTTGTAAGACTGCTCGTCCACGATGTCGGCACCAATCGGACGAACCACTTGCAAAGCCCGATCGTACAAAGCCGCATAAACTTCCATCCGACGCGCATCTATCATCGGACACAACAGGGCGTCATCGGGCAAATCATGAAAAAGCAATACCGGCACCGACATCACTTCCAAAGTAGGCAAACCTATCAAAGGCAGGTCGCGTCCATAGCAGATGCCTTTTGCCATCGACACGCCTATACGCAATCCGGTATACGACCCCGGACCACAACTGACCGCCACGGCATCCAATGGAATGGCATGGCTATCGGCAAAAGAGAGGGCTTCATCTACAAACACACCCAGCTTCACCGCATGTTGCATGCCCTCAAACTCCTCTTGCGAGAAGATAGAAGCCCCATCCTGACTGACTGCTACCGAACAAACCTCTGTAGAGGTATCAATATGTAAGATACAAGACATTTTTTCTATGTTGTTTCCATTTAAAGTGCAAAAATACATTTTTATTAGCAAAAAAGCACTATTTTTGCAGAAAATATCACAATATAAGACCAAAAGAAGTTTGAATAATGATACAATCAATGACCGGCTATGGCAAAGCCATGGGCATCTATGGTGACAAAAAAATATACGCCGAAGTAAAATCGCTGAATAGCAAAGCACTCGACCTCAGTACACGCATCGCACCACTCTATCGCGAAAAGGAGATGGAGATACGCGCCCTCATCACCCAAGAACTTGAACGCGGAAAAATAGACTTTAACCTTTGGATTGAAAAAGAGAACGACGCTACAGCAACCCCCATCAACGCGGCTCTTGTCAGCAACTACTACGAACAGATAAAAAACATATCAACCCAATACGGAATTCCACAACCCCAAGACTGGATAGCCACCCTGTTACGCATGCCCGACGTACTGACCCGAGTAGACATACAGGAGCTGGACGAAGAAGAATGGAAATTCACCCGCAACATCATCACACAAGCCATCAGCCAGCTGGTCGACTTCCGCAACCAAGAGGGAGCGGCATTGGAAAAGAAGTTCTTGGAAAAGATTGACAACATCACCCGGCTGATGAAAGAAATTGAACCATACGAAGAAGAGCGTGTGAAGAAAATACGCGAACGCATCACAGAAAGCCTTTCACGACTCACCGCTGACTACGACAATAACCGCATGGAGCAGGAGCTCATCTACTACATCGAAAAACTCGACATCAACGAAGAGAAACAACGCCTTGCCAACCACCTGACCTACTTCCGTACAACACTGGCAGAAGGACATGGGCAAGGAAAAAAACTTGGCTTCATAGCACAAGAGATGGGACGTGAAATCAATACCACAGGCAGCAAGAGCAACCATGCCGAAATGCAAAACATCGTGGTGAAAATGAAAGACGAACTCGAACAAATCAAAGAACAAGTACTGAACGTATTGTAAACCATCGGATAAAGAAACAAGGAAATGAGCAAACTCATCATATTTTCAGCCCCCTCGGGCTCCGGAAAATCCACCATCATCAACCATCTGCTACAATGCAACCTCAACCTTGCCTTCTCCATCTCAGCCACCAGCCGCCCCCCCCGTGGCAATGAGCAGCATGGAGTCGAATATTTCTTCCTCAGCCCCGAAGAATTCCGCCAACGCATAGCCAACAACGAGTTCCTCGAATATGAAGAGGTATACGCTGACCGTTTTTATGGCACCCTGAAGGCACAAGTAGAAAAGCAACTGGAAGCCGGACAAAACGTCATCTTCGACGTCGATGTGGTGGGAGGATGCAACATCAAACAATACTACGGTGACCGCGCCCTCTCAGTCTTCATACAGCCCCCCTCCATCGACGAGTTACGCAAACGCCTTATCGGACGTGGCACTGATAGTCACGAAGTGATTGAAGACCGCATAGCCAAAGCATCTTACGAATTGGGATTTGCCCCACGCTTCGACAAAATCATCATCAACGATGATCTTGAGCAAGCAAAAGCCGAGGCACTGAAAGTTCTTCAAGAATTTCTGCAACCAACCAACGAGTAAACAACTACCACCATGCCCATACGCACCGGAATATTCAGCGGTTCATTCAACCCCATCCACATCGGTCACTTGGCATTAGCCAACTACCTATGCGAATACGAGGGGTTGGATGAGGTTTGGTTCATGGTAACCCCTCACAACCCACTCAAACAATCTCAAGAGCTATGGGATGACGACTTCCGGCTCCAATTGGTCAAAAAAGCCATCGAAAGTTACCCCCGCTTTCAGGCATCTGACTTTGAGTTTCACCTACCCCGTCCCAATTACACGTTCAATACCCTACAGGCATTGCAAAGTTGCCACCCCGACCGACAATTCATACTCATCATCGGCAGTGACAATTGGCACCTGTTCCCCCATTGGTACAAGCACGAAGAGATTGTGCAATCGCACGAGCTCATCATTTATCCCCGCCCCCAATATCCGGTCGACGAATCATCCCTGCCAACCAATGTCCACTTGGCACACTCTCCTCAGTTGGAAGTAAGTTCCACCTTTATCCGTCAAGCAATCCGACAAAAGAAAGAGATTCGCTTCTTCCTCCCACACGGAGTTTATGAGCTCATCCGCCAACACTTACACAATGCAGAGAACACACAATAACCACAGCCTTATTGTACACTTTTCACAACACATCAAGAAATCCCTCCCGCCCAAATGTTTAAATTCCCTAAAACTTTTCAAAAAGTCCCAGGACTTAACCCTCCAAGTCCTAGGACTCAGTGCTGTGAGTCCTAGGATAAAATCGGCTGAGTCCTGCAACAAAACACGCTGAGTCCTGGAGATTATTTTTTCTATCCTACCTAAAAAAAATTTTTTCCTCACGGGAGAAAAATTTCGGGAAAGTTTACCCCTTGTTTATTTGACTCTAATCTAAAAAGACAGGCATTTCTGCATTATTTTCGTGAAAAATATTTGTTTGCAACAAATTTTAATTAACTTTGTACTCAAATTTTAAAAAAGATTGCCTATGTAATATAACCAATTAAGGACATAAGATAAAGAAGCGTTAGCTTTTATTCTTGTTTCGGAAAATCGCCAATTAGAAGAAGCACTAAGAGTAAAAAGCCAATGCTCACGCCTCGGCGTGGGCTTTTACTCGTATATAGTGCAATGGTGTTTGGCGATACCTCCGAAACGTAGACGAAGTTATTAGTCCACGTTTTTTTATTGTCTACATTCAGATTCGGACTTAGCCAATTAAAATTCATTAATCTAAAAAAACTACCTTATGAAACATTCAAGTTTATTACATTCATTTATTCTTTTCTCATTTTCATTTTTCACACTATGTGCTATATCAGGATGCAGCAAAAGCGAAGACGATGAGATAAACAACAACAATATTTCTTCTGACATTATTGGTTTATGGTATGAAGAAGGAATGAATAGCGCTGATAAAGATTTTACCATCTATCATTTTAAAGACAATGGCACTTTGATTGAATATTATGCGATAACTTCTACCGGATACTATGCAGATAGTTACACATATAGACAAAACAACAAGAGCTTAAAAATCACAGATGATTGGGGAGAAACGGAGGCTTATGAGATAAAATCTTTATCTTCATCCAAACTCATATTGTTTGATATTGCATATGAGGAAGAATTAGTTTTTGTACGTTACAACGGAAATATCCCGAATGGAACCCAGCACAATGGCAACCAAGGAAGTGAAGACAATTGGAACGACAATAAT
>JAFUPU010000029.1 GCA_017472635.1 Bacteroidaceae bacterium | reverse complement strand
GAGCTTTAAAGACACCGTCCCAACAATCAAATGTGCATATTGAATCAAGAAAGACTCAACAAATACCTCATATACGATGGAACAGAAGAGCTATAACATTCCCACCCAATCGCCCGTGATACAGGAAATCATCATGAGCAACAGAATTGGTGCCATTGCCATGATTCTGTCCAAACAATTAGGTATTGACTGTGTAAAAAGCCTGAAACTCTTCTACGAAAGCGAAACATGCCGCAGACTACATAACAAATCTACAGGTCTTTATCTGTACGGTGACCTCTATGTAGCCGATGAATTCACACGAGAAATGGAGAACCGGCAATAAAGACGGTGTGAATTCTTCCTTTTTTTCCGTATAACTCCGTTATAACATTGGCATCGTTCTGCCAAGCCCTTGGCAAATTGATAACCCTCTCTTGTCAATTTTGTCAGCACCTCCATTTTTTTATCTTTACCTTTTGTAGTTCCAAAAAGAATATTTACCTTTGTGGCGTGCTTACCCATGTCGGGTAGGGCACACGACATTTTGAGAATATAGCGTTTTGCTATTGTTCTGGGTTGATAAAATCGCCAAATTTACATCAATACTCCAGATAACAATAAGTGGAATGCTCATGCAATGTGCGTGGGCATACTTATTTGGAGTATAGGTGTTTGGCGATACCTTTCAACCGATAAGTGTTACTCGCGCACTTTTTTTGTTGCGCGTGAAGAGGAGATTAGAAAAAATATGTATAACTAAAAAAGAGAAAATCATGAAAAAACTTTTGTCATCATTCTTTTTGTTAATGCTGCCATTTTGGGCAAATGCTCAGAAAGTACAGATTGATAGTATTTGGTACAACCTTATTGAGAAAGCAAGGCAAGCAGAGGTAACATCAACCAATGATGAAACGGAGTATAAAGGTGAAGTGGTCATTCCTGAAACTGTAGAGTATAAAGGTGTAACGTATAATGTGACAAGCATTGGAACGGGGGCATTCAGTGATTGCTATAACCTTACAAGCATCACCATCCCTAATTCGGTAAAAAGAATTGGAGCTGGAGCATTCGGTTATTGCTATAACCTCACAAGCATCACTATCCCTAATTCCGTGACGAAAATTGAAAATTCTACGTTCTGGGACTGTTCCAACCTTACAAGCATCACTATCCCTAAATCTGTGACGACTATTGAAGATGCTGCGTTCAATAACTGTAGCAACCTTAATGAAATACACATTACAGACTTAGAAGCATGGTGCAAAATAGAAATATTAAATTTAGGTTCTCCGTTTGGACCTTATCATTTGTATTTGAATGGAAAAGAGGTTAAAGAACTAGTTATTCCCAATTCGGTGACAAGCATTAGAGAATATGCGTTCGCTGGATGCTCCAGCCTTACAAGCATCACAATACCCAATTCGGTGACGAGTATTGGAGGTAGTGCGTTCAGTGGTTGCACCAACCTTACGAGCATCACCATTCCCAATTCCGTGACGAGTATTGGAAGTAGTGCATTCTCTGGCTGTTCCAGCCTTACAAGCATCACTATCCCCAATTCGGTGACAAACATTAGAAAGTATGCGTTCGCTGGATGCTCCAGCCTTACAAGCATCACTATCCCCAATTCGGTGACAAGTATTGGAGGTGTGGCATTTGGTTCATGCTCCAGCCTTACAAGCATCACTATCCCCAATTCAGTGACTAGCATTGGATATAGTGCGTTCTACAATTGCAAAAAACTTACCGATGTATATTGCCATGCCGAAAAAGTACCAAAAACCGAAAGCGATGCTTTTGCAGATTCTTACATCGAATATGCTATGCTACATGTGCCCGATTCTTCTTACTACGACTATAAAGAGGCAGAGGTATGGAAGGACTTTGGAACCATCAAAACTCTATCGGGCAATATCCCCGCATATACTCACGACCTTATTTATATGGTAGATGGCATAGAGTATAAAACGGTAGCAATGGATTATAAAACAAACATTACCCTTGAGGCTGCTCCCGTCAAAGAAGGTCATACCTTTAGCGGATGGAGAGGAGTTCCTGCTACTATGCCATTGCATGATGTAATTGTTACAGGTTCATTCACTCCTAACAAGTATTATCTCATTTACAATGTGGATGGAAGACAACATAAGAAAGAACAAGTTATGTATGGAGATTCTATCATAGCAGAAGCGGAACCTACAAAAGAAGGACACACTTTCAGCGGATGGAGCGAAATCCCCGTCACTATGCCTGCAAAAGATGTAACAATTGAAGGAACATTTAAAGCCAATACCTACCAAGTGACTTATATGGTGGATGGCGAAGTATTCAAAATAGATTCTCTTGCTTATGGAACTCGCATCGTGAATCCCCAAGCTCCGGAGAAGGAAAAATATAAGTTCAGCGGATGGAGCGAAACACCTCGAACTATGCCCGCAAACGACTTGACAATAACAGGAAGTTATACACCACTTATCTATTGCGAAACTCCAACCATCGGCTATAAAGATGGCAAGCTAACCTTTGAATGTGCTACCGAAGGAGCAACGTGTGTAACCAATATCACCAGTGACGACTTCGCAGAACATGTAGGACGCGAAATCTCCTTGACGCTGACTTACCAAGTGCATGTGTATGCCAAGGCTGAGGGTTATACCCAATCACCTGTAGCCACCGCCACCATTTGCTGGATAGAGTGCAATCATCAAAGTGATGCAGGCGATGTTGAAGCTATTCCTGCTACCGTGGTGTTGATAAAAACCAATAATGGTATTGTTACTATCGAAGGATTGGAAAAAGGTACTCCTGTAACAGCTTATACCACTACCGGTATAGAAATGGCCAATGGTGTAGCCGAAGAAGATACTGCATTAACTCTTGACACTCGTCTGCAGACAGGCGATATCGCCATTGTAAGAATCGGAACCAAGAGCGTAAAGGTGGTAATGAAATAAGTTCTAATCTCCTTTTATGCCTTAGCGCAATTGACTGACTATATTACTCATTCTTCCCCCACCTTCCACTTCTCACCACTTTGAAGTGAAAACGAGAGTTGGGGGAAGTTTCTCTGTATATACATCATCCCTTATAGACAAAAAACAGGGCGTTTCTTTGGAAAAACGGAGGAAAGGGGAATGCCCTTTTTTAATAAGGAATTGAGCGTAAATGGATAAAAAAACACAGGATTGTTGCCTTTATTGTATCAGCTTTGTTTCTTTAATACCGAATTATCTCAAATATTTCGGTGCAAAGTTACACGGTTTTCTTCAATAACCAATCACTGTTTTTCTCTTTTCTACTCATTTCTCTCTAATATTTCCAATATTTCCATGAATTTTCTTCCTACATGTCCCACGATTTGACACAACCTGACTCTATCTTTGCACCCGGAAAGTAGAAGACGGTGACTGGTGTTGCCCCTGAAATTTACTTGGAGAAACCGTCGTGTGGAACGGACTGAATATCCGTTTTGTCAAACTGACAAATAATTGTCAAACCAATAAATATAAAGGAGGAAAAAGGTATGTTTGCTATTTGTATAATGATTTGGTTGCTTGCCGACGTATTCGGCTACATGACTGGACATGGTGATTGAGAGATTACGTTCCATTGTCAAAACTTCCCCAACCTCCGACCTTTATCACTTCAATATTTGGTAATGAACGAGGGTGGGGAAGTCTCTGTATATGCTCCCTTAAAAACAAAAAACACCGTGTTTCTTTGGAAAAACGGAGGAAAGGGTGTATCTTTGCCTTTGAAGACTAAAAAAAAATTGAGACAATGAACAAAAGAGAATACGCACAACACAACAAAGAGTGGCTGACGGCAAAATCGAAAGAAGAAGGAGTGAAGAACTTGGCAAATGGGGTTTACTATAAGGTGTTGGAAGAGAGCAAACAGACGGGAATGAAACCCGGAGTGAGAAGCATTGTCACCGTACATTATACGGGTAAAACGATAGATGGAAAGTTGTTTGACAGCAGCAAAGGAGGTGTGCCACTTGCTTGCAGAGTGTGTGACTTGATAGAGGGATGGATTGTTGCTTTACAACAGATGCAGGTGGGAGACAGATGGGAGATATATGTTGCGGCTGAAATGGGATATGGAAAGTTTTCGCAACCGGGCATTCCAGGAGGGTCGACATTGATATTTGAAATTGAACTGTTAGGCATTGCATAAGAACAGATAAAACGACTTGATAATCTATCTATTAGAGGATAACAGGGGGTAGCGGATGATAAAACGAGACAAACGTCACATGGATTGAAATAAAATTCGTATCTTTGCCGAAAATAACTTCAAATACAGATTAATCTATGCGAAACATGATTGTGCCATGTGCACTGTTGCTGACCGTTACCCTGTTGCCATCGGGTAACCTAAAAGCCCAAGAGAGCGAAGGTGAATATTTGCTCTACCTTTCAGACGGAAAGGTTTTGGGATATCCAAAGACTATGGTTAAAGAGTTGTCCTTCGACAAAAATGCAGAATGTAAATTGACGTTGGTAAACGACAGTCTGCTGACGTGGGAAGCAGGGGTGGTTGACTCGGTAAGTCAGGTATATCCGAGTTATCCGCAAATTACTGCCATGAGCTTTGAAAAAGACCTCAACGACGAATTGATGGACGACGTTGATGCTACCATTGATGGTGACAAGATTACTGCCACCATAGCTACCATCGGAAAGTATCTGACTCCAACGTTTGAAACTGACACGAAAGAGGCTATCGTAAGCGTGAATGGAGTAGAACAGAAAAGCGGTGAATCGCGCTTGAGATTTGCTGACGTAGTGACTTACACGGTAGGTATGCCCGGACACGAACAGTTGTCATACGTGAAGACAAGTGATGAAGTGTGGAGCGAAACGGGCATTATAACCGAAAAGATTGCGCTGGACAAAGAGATGCTTTCAACCAACGCACCTACAAGCCTTGAAGGTGAAGGACTTGACATGATGCTCGACGGAAATACATCTACCTTGTTTCACTCAACCTGGTCGAAAGACGAAGTATATGAGGTGGACTTGACCAAGCAGGTGTATCTGCAAGTAGACTTGGAGAAGGCGATAAGCGAATTTCAGTTCTACTATGTGGGTCGCACCAATTCAACGAAATACAATATACAAGAATGGCGGATTGAAGCTTCAACGGACGGTACTGCATGGAACGAAGTGAAGGTGATAAACGAATCGGAAGGATTGCCCGTTACAGGAAGCGGAGTGACTTATACATCGCCCGCCATCGGGTTGGAGACTCCCTGCAAGCACTTGCGTTTTGTGGCAACTAAGGTGGGATACAAGAATTATCTTTGCTTGAGCGAATTCAGCTTGTATGAAGTGACCGGCAGAAGAGATGAATCTGTATTGTTGAAACCAGCCACTTATGCATTTGAGATGACTCCGATGGGACGCGAAGTGAAGGTTGACATTGACTGGCTGACCGAACGGGCTACGTCATCAGTTCCACGCATCGACATTGACATTGAGGGAGGAGCTACGGTCACCAGCAAAGACTATTACCTGAAAGCCTTGGTCACCATCAAAGGAAACGGGGTATGGGATGACTTCCAAGACTCGGTGCAGATAAAAGGTAGAGGAAACACCAGTTGGAGAGACTTTGACAAGAAGCCTTACAGACTGAAGTTTGCAAAATCTGTAAAGCCATTCGGACTGAAGAAGGGTAAAAACTGGAACCTGATTGCCCAAGCACAAACGGGGTCGATGATGACCAATCCCGTGACTATGAAGATTGCACGTCTGACAGACGCTGCTGCTGCAAACGATGTGATACCCGTAGAACTGTATATGAACGGTGAATACCGTGGAAGCTATATGTTCACACAAAAAGTGGGATTGGCAGGAAACAGTGTTGACCTGGAAGACGAGTCGCAAGCCGTATTGTTGGAACTTGACCGGTATTACGACGAGACATACAAGTTCAAGTCGGCAAACTACGCCCTGCCTGTAAACATCAAAGACCCCGACTTGTCAGAAAGTGAAACACGCCTTGACTTTGAACAGATACAAGCCGACTTCAACCAATTTGAAACGGCGGTATACAACAATGCAAACTTCGAACGTTTTCTCGACCTCGACAAGCTGGTGCGGTTTATGCTGGTAAACGACCTGGTGCTGAACGCTGAACTGGGACATCCGAAGAGTGTATACCTGTACCGCGAAAACCTGAACCACTTGGGAAGCAGATATACGTTTGGTCCGGTATGGGACTTTGACTGGGCATACGGATATGAAAGCGGAAGAGACTATTTCTACAACGGTGCGACAAACGAACTGCTGCAAAACTTCGACACTTCGCGACCGGGATACAAGTTCTTTACAGCCATCAGAAAATCGAGTCCATGGATTAAATACCTGTACTCACAGTTGTGGGACGACTTCATGGAAAACCATCTGCAAGAGGTACTCGACTACATCGATGACTACTACCTTTTTGCAAAACCATCATTCGAACACAATGCTACCGTATGGAGCGACGGAAATGACTATGCCGCCAATGCTGCACGCATGAAACAATGGCTTGGTCAGCGTGCCAACTATCTGATGGGAACGGTTGACGGAGACTACAACGAAGGAATGTCTGTACCTTATATATATGGCGACGTAACCAGCGATGGAGCTATTGACGAAAACGACTTGAATGCAACATTGGCATACCTGATGAAAGAAGAGCAATCTGCTGCATTCGACACCAAACAAGCCGACATTGATGCCAACAACGTAGTTTCAACCAGTGACCTGACCTGGTTGTGCAACCAACTGTCTACACCCGACGAAACAGCTACCTTGATAGATTGGGAGAGTTGGGAAGCCCGTGCGGTTGAAAACGAAAAACCCATCTCATTGGAAACATTTTGGGACAACAGTAAGAACGTCGGAACAATATCGGTGAAACTTGACAATAAAGTTCCCTACATTGCTTGCATGATGGACATCAACTTAAACAATGCACCCTTGCATATAGAAGAAATCGTACTGGGAGCACGCACCGAAGGTTCACACCAAATGAAGGGCAGATATATAGGCGACAACGTCTATCGGGTGATACTCTACTCAACCGAAGGCAAGGCGATGACTGACACTACGGGAATCATTTTCAATCTGCCGGTACAGGAGGTCATTGCTATAGGCAGACAAGGTAATGCAAGCACATTTGAAATAGGGGTAAACAACGTGCAATTTGTAACCACAAATGGGGCAGAGGTAACACTCAACGACGCTCAAACAACGATAAGCTTCGTAACCAACGGTATAGATGAAACGACTGCCTATGAAGCCGTTTTCCCTGCCGACATCTATGACATACAAGGTCGGTTGGTATGCAAAGATGCCCAGTCGCTTGAAGGGTTAAGCAAGGGCATTTACCTTGTAAACAGGCGCAAAGTGGTGGTGAAATGAACTGATTATGTCAAACCTTGACACATAAAATATCCCCCGTCAACACACTATTGGTTGACGGGGGATTTGTTTTTTCAAGAGTTCAAAACGAGGCAAAGACAAAATGTGCTTTCTGCTCTGCTAACCGTTTTTGTTTCTGTCAGTAGCACGTCTATTTTTTCTTCTCAACCGACCATCCGAACTTTCCTATCTTTTTCCCTAACTCATAATAGCCTCCATGGACGTAAGCCATAAGTCCGCTTGCCACAAGGTCGAACTTACCGGTTTCGGCATCGAGATACTTCTCATCGGCTTTTACGTTGAGGACTTCGGCTATAAACATATCGTGCGAACCCAATGAAATGACCTCTTTTACCCGACATTCAATGCAAAGCGGTGACTCTTCAACAATAGGTGCACTCACCATTTTTGCTTTTCCGGGTGTAAGATGCATCTCTTCAAACTTATGGTAATCTTTGCCCGATCGCACACCACACCAGTCGGTAGCAAAAGCCATATCGCGTGTGGTAAGGTTGATGACAAACTCCATGTTACGTTTGATGATAGGATAGGAGTGACGTTCGGGTCTTACTGAAATGTAGCACATAGCAGGTTCACTACAGATAGTACCCGTCCATGCAACAGTCAGCAAGTTGTATTCGTCAGGTGTACTGCCACAACTGACCAACGCTGCCGGCAAAGGATATATCATGGTTCCCGGTTTCCAGTCTTGTTTCATTCTTATCTTCTTTATTATTCAGACGTTTCCACACCCGTTCAAAAAGTCACTGACGGATGCAACACATCTTGGTTTATACCAGTTTTGCATGCTCGATGCTCTGTTCTTTCTCGCAATAGTGGCAACGCATTTTACCCTCTTGCTTGTCAACAACGTGAAACAACGTGTCCATCGGCTCGTTGTTGGTAATACATTTTGGGTTAGCACATTTTACAATGCCGCGCATCTCATCGGGCACATTCACCTGTTTCTTCTCAACCACCTGATAGTTGCGTATGATGTTGAGCTTTACATTGGGTGCAACCACAGACAATCGGCTGATTTCCTCGTCAGTAAAAAAACGGTCGGCAACCTTGATGATGCCTTTTTTACCCAGTTTCTTGCTTCCCAAATTAAACCCTATTGTGATGGGGGTATCCATTTCAGAAACGCCCAAAAGAGATACAACGGTAAAAAGCTTTTCTGCCGGTATATGGTCGATGACGGTTCCGTTTTCGAGAGCAGCCACCTGCAATTCTTTCTTCTCTATCATAAGTCAGTGCAATATATATATTGTTCTATATAGTTAAACTAAAATGGTTTTATCGTTTTTCACTTCATCCATCGTGATTCCCAAGCAGTCGCAAATGAGTGCCTGACGAGCAAAAAGTCCGTTGTGAGCCTGTTGGAAGTAGTATGCCTTATCGCAGTTGTCGACGTCATAGGCAATCTCGTTAACGCGAGGCAGCGGATGAAGGATGCGCAAGTTGGGTCTTGCACTTGCAAGCATGCTGTTTTTGAGTATATACACATCTTTCACCCGTTCATATTCCATCAAATCGGTAAATCGCTCGCGTTGCACACGTGTCATATAGAGAATGTCAGCTCCGGCAATGACCTCTTCATTGAAATCGGTATGCTCGACATAGTGTATGTTGTGTTGGCGGCAATAGATTTTATACTCTTCAGGCATTTTCAACTCTTCGGGAGCAATGAAATGGAACGTGGGATTGAAATGTCGCATAGCCATAAGCAACGAATGCACGGTACGTCCGTATTTCAAGTCGCCCACCAAGTAAATATTCAAATTCTCAAGTGTGCCTTGGGTTTTATAGATAGAATAGAGGTCGAGCATCGTTTGCGAAGGATGTTGGTTAGCTCCATCTCCGGCATTGATGATGGGAACGGGTGCCACTTCACTGGCATATCGTGCTGCTCCTTCAAGAAAATGCCGCATGACAATGATGTCGGCATAATTGCTTACCATCATAATGGTGTCTTTCAACGTTTCACCTTTTGACGAACTGGTAACCTTTGGGTCAGTAAAACCAATCACTCTTGCCCCTAACCGGTTTGCAGCAGTCTCGAAACTCAAACGGGTGCGGGTTGAAGGTTCAAAAAACAAGGTGGCAACAACCTTGCCATCCAAAATTTTCCGGTTGGGGTTTTCTTCAAACAATCGAGCCATCTCCAACAGATAGAGAATTTTCTCTTTGGAAAGCTCGGCAATGCTAACTAAACTCTTGTTTTCCATATGATTTATATAATACTCTACGGTTATATTTACTTTAATAATGGTGTAAAGGTATAAAAATAATCTGAAGTTGGATGCATAAAAACCAAACTTTCACAAAAGTTTGTGCTAAGTAATGTAAATAGGGCGTAAAATCCAATAATTTGTTATACCTTTGCACCTCTAATTATCATAGAATATTTGCATGAGAAAGAAATTCATCTACACCTTATGGGTGTTGTTTCTATTGACTGTAGCCGGTATTGGCTTTCTTTTTTACTCCATTTCCCGCGGTTGGATAGGATATATGCCACCAATTGAAGAGTTGGAAAACCCCAATTACAAGTTTGCATCAGAAATCATTTCTGCCGATGGAGAAACATTGGGCACATGGTCATACAACAAAAACAACCGTGTATACGTAGGCTACCAGCAACTCCCCCAAAACCTCATAGATGCATTGATTGCCACTGAAGACGTAAGATTCCGCCAACATTCCGGCATCGACTTCAGGGCTTTCATGCGTGCCCTTATCAAACGTGGTATTATGGGACAAACCAATGCAGGTGGTGGCAGTACCATTACACAACAGTTGGCAAAACAGCTCTACTCAGACGTGGCAAGCAGCGTAGTGGAACGTCTGTTCCAGAAGCCGATAGAGTGGGTGATTGCCGTAAACCTGGAGAAGTACTATACCAAAGAGGAAATATTGAGCATGTACCTCAACTACTTCGACTTCAACTACAATGCCATTGGTATAAAAACAGCCTCAAACACCTATTTCGGAAAAGACCCTTGGGAACTTAACACCGAAGAGGCAGCCATGCTGGTAGGCATGTGCAAAAACCCTTCGCTATACAACCCGCGACGATTCCCCGAAAAGGCTAAAAACAGGCGGGATGTAGTGTTGATGCAGATGGAAAAAGCGGGATATCTCACAAGTGCCGAAGCTGATTCTTTGAAGCAACTGCCCATCAAGCTGAAGTTCCGCAGAGCCGACCATAAAGAGGGTATAGCCACTTACTTCCGCATGTACCTGCGAGACATGATGATGGCAAAAAAGCCTGTGCGCAACTATTATGCAAGTTGGCAAGGTCAAAAGTTTTATGAAGATTCGTTGGCTTGGGAGACTGACCCTCTGTTTGGATGGTGCAACAAAAACTTCAAGAAAGACGGCAAACCTTATAATATCTACACCGACGGACTGAAAGTGTATACAACTATCGACAGCCGTATGCAACGTTATGCCGAAGAAGCGGTAGACGAGCATGTCAAACAATACCTGCAACCCAACTTCTTCAAAGAGAAAAAGGGACGGCGTACAGCACCCTTTACAAACCAATTGACCGAAGAGGAGGTAAACACCATACTCAACCGTTCGATGCGGCAAAGCGAACGATACCGCATTATGAAGAAAGCCGGATATTCTGCCGAAGAAATCAAAAAGGCATTCGAAACACCCTGTGAAATGAGCGTATTTACCTATGAAAACGGAGAAGTGGATACGTTGATGTCGCCCATGGATTCAATACGCTATTACAAACACTTCTTGCGATGCGGATTCTTGTCGATGGATCCCCACACCGGATATGTGAAAGCTTACGTTGGTGGTCCCGAGTTCACACACTTCCAGTATGATATGGCTATGGTCGGACGACGACAGGTCGGTTCGACCATCAAACCATTCCTTTATACACTGGCTATGGAGAACGGATTTTCGCCATGCGACGAAACACGCAACATAGAACAGACCATCATCACTGAAGACGGTAAACCTTGGACTCCTAAAAACACCAGCAAAAAGAACTATGGCGAGATGGTAACCCTCAAATGGGGGCTTGCACAATCAAACAACTGGATATCTGCCTATCTGATGAGCAAACTTAACCCCATTACGTTGGTAAATCTGTTACATAGTTTCGGTATACGCAACCAGGCGATAGACCCTACACCTTCGCTCTGCTTGGGACCCTGTGAAATATCGGTTGGCGAAATGGTAAGTGCCTACACTGCTTTTGCCAACAAGGGAATACGTGCCAAACATATGTTCGTCACACATATCGAAGACAATGACGGAAACATCATTGCCACATTTACTCCCGACATGGAAGAGGTTATCAGCGAAGAAAGCGCTTATAAAATGCTGGTAATGCTGCGTGCCGTAATAAATGAAGGAACCGGTGGACGTGTACGTTCACGCTATAAGATTACAGCAGATATGGGAGGAAAGACCGGAACTACCAACAACAACTCCGACGGCTGGTTTATGGGATTTACCCCTAACCTGGTTTCAGGCTGTTGGGTAGGTGGTGAAGACCGCGACATCCATTTCGACGGAATGTTTTACGGTCAAGGAGCATCAATGGCACTTCCCGTATGGGCATTGTATATGAATAAGGTATACGATGACCCTTCATTGGGATACAGCCAGACCGACACATTCCGCATCCCTAAAGATTACGACCCTTGCAAAGGCATTGATGCCGTAGAACAACACATGTTAGAACTTGAGGAGCTGTTTGAATAAGCATCTCAAGCATCCAACTGCAATATTCATCATAAAAAAGAGGCTGATGTTTTGAATGTTTACATCAGCCTCTTTTTTTATATAAAAGGATTTCAGACCTTTACTTCACATCGGAAGATATCGGGAGATTGGCTCCTTCTTTTGTATCAGAACGGATATACCTTTATTTCAGGTTTGAAGATACCGGCATACCGGCTCCATCTTTTGTACAAATCTCTTTCTTCATATATAAAAGAAAAACCTTTTATATAAATGAGATTAACGTTCAATCTACCCAATAGCAGATTTACACAAACTCTTCTGCCATATATCCTACCGGCAGAGTACGGCAATTATAGCCCGAAGCCATAATTTCGCCATAGGCACCGGCTGAACGCAAAGCTATGTAGTCCCCTCTATGGCAACGGTTGAGGTCAACAGCTTTGCCAAACACATCAGAAGATTCACAGATAGGTCCCACCACATCATACGTCTCAGCAGTTTCGTCAGAAGACAAGTTTTCCATCTTGTGGTATGCCTGATAAAGTGCCGGACGAATCAGGTCTGTCATTCCGGCATCTACAATGGCAAATTGTTTGTGAGTACCTTGCTTGACATAGAGTACCCGTGTAATCAGACTTCCACATTGACACACAACCGAGCGTCCCAATTCGAAATGCAGAGTTTGTTGTGGACGCAAGTTGAGGTGTTTGTGATAAGTTTCAAAGTAAGCCGCAAAGTCGGGGATGGCTTGTCTGTTGGGATGCTCGTAGTCAACACCTAATCCGCCGCCCACATTGATGTGCTCGACAATGATATGGCGTTGAAAAAGCTTCTCCTGCAACTCGTTCACCCGGTTACACAGAGCCACAAAGTCTCCCATGTCAAGTATTTGTGAGCCGATATGGAAATGCAATCCCACAAATTTCACGTGCTCCATCCGAGATGCCAGTTCTATCACACCATCCATCTCTTCCATAGAGATTCCGAACTTGTTTTCAGCCAGCCCTGTAGTAATGTTGGCATGTGTATGTGCCCCCACGTTGGGATTGATACGGAAAGCCACTCTTGCCACTTTGCCTTTTGCTGCAGCCAGTTCGTTGATGACTTCAAGTTCGGGCAACGACTCTACGTTAAAACAAAAGATATCGTGTTCAAGTCCTAATTCTATTTCCCAATCACTCTTTCCAACACCTGCATACACGATTTTGTCGGCAGGAAAACCGGCTTTCAATGCAGCACGAATTTCGCCGCCACTCACACAATCGGCTCCCATTCCACTCTCGCGGATGATGGCCAACACCTTTGGATTGGCATTTGCCTTTACGGCATAATGTACACTGAAGTTTTTATATTTTCCTGCTTCCTCGTTGATGGTAGCCAACGTATCTCGCAAAAGTGCGGTGTCATAATAATAGAATGGAGTGGTGACTCCCTTGAATTTATCTATAGGAAAAATCCCTTTCATAGTTGTATTCTCAATTAAAAAAGTCACGAGTGACAGCTATCCATGGTCGGTACTTCACCGCCATGCCACAGTCTGTCACCCGCGAATACTCTCTTTACTTATTATTGAACAATGTATCGCTCAAGCTCTGCAACGCACGTTTCTTGTCTTCCTCCTTGATGAGGAGCGAGATGTTGTAGTTGCTTCCTCCATACGAAATCATACGCACGGGAATGTCCTTCAGCGCATCCATTACGCGGGTTTCAAATCCTACATTCTCCCAAGTAAGGTCACCAACCACACAAATAATGCACATATCTTGGTCAACCGTCACCGTACCGTACATTTTCAAGTCGGCAATGATTTCTGCCAAATGTTTTGTGTTGTCAATAGACATAGACACGCCCACCTCTGATGTACACACCATATCGATGGATGTCTTGTAACTCTCGAATATCTCAAATACCTTACGCAAGAATCCGTGTGCAAGCAACATACGGCTCGATTTGATTTTGATGGCAGTGATGTTTTCTTTTGCTGCCACGGCTTTGATTTTCACCTGCTCGGTATCGTTTGAAATCAATGTGCCGGGTGCTGTCGGATCCATCGTGTTGAGCAGACGCACCGGTATATTTGCATACTTGGCTGGTTGCACACAAGTAGGGTGCAGAATTTTGGCACCAAAATAAGCCAACTCGGCAGCTTCTTCAAAATGAAGTTGGCGGACAGGCGATGTCTTGTCCACCACGCGCGGGTCATTGTCGTGCATACCATCGATATCTGTCCATATCTGGATTTCAGTGGCATCAACAGCCGCTCCAATCAACGATGCTGAATAGTCGCTTCCTCCACGTTGCAAGTTGTCAATCTCGCCATACGCATTTCGGCAGATGAATCCTTGTGTGATATAGATTTCCGCATCAGGATATTTAGCCAACTGCATTTTCAACTTCTCGCGGATATAACTTGGGTCGGGTTCTGCATTCTTGTCGGTACGCATAAAATCAAGTGCAGGTATAAGCACAGCATTCACTCCCTTCTCCTGCAGATAGTTCGCCACCATGTTGGTCGACATGATTTCCCCCTGTGCCAACACGACTTTCTCTTCAAAAAGAGTAAAGAGGTCTTTTGTATAGTTGCGAATCAGTTCGAACACCCCGTTCAACACGTCCCATGTTTTTTGGCGGTATTCTTCTGTTGCATACAGTTCGGCAACCTGTTGCTTGTATTTCTGCTCCAGTTTGTTGATGATGTCATTGGCACCTTCGGGATTCTTCTTGTAAAGGTAATCAGAGATTTCAACCAGCGTATTGGTTGTTCCCGACATAGCTGAAAGCACCACAATTTTCTTTTCGCCATCAGTAATCAACTCGGCTACATGCTTCATGCGTTGGGCTGAGCCTACCGATGTTCCTCCAAACTTTAAAACCTTCATTTTCTTTCTCTTTTTATGTATTTACAATTAATTATCATTCACAGTCGGGAACCCATTCCGGTTCCTCGTCTTCTTCGTTGTGTTCGTTGATATATGACTTTACTTCACTGCTGTTGAGGTTATATTCGCCTGTAACGTCGGTGAGCTTATGATTTTCACACCGGTATACGATTCCCGGGTACTCTTTCAGCAGTTGCAGGTTGTGTGTTGTCATCACCACAGCGGTTCCTTTTGCGCTGATGTCGCGTAAAAGTTCCACAATGTGCTTACCGGTCTCGGCATCGAGGTTTCCGGTCGGTTCATCCGCCAATATCAGGTC
>JAFUPU010000028.1 GCA_017472635.1 Bacteroidaceae bacterium | reverse complement strand
TTCATCTGCGTTGGCAGCCTCAATGGTCACCTTCGGGTTCTTGATGTAACCACCAGCAGCAGCTGTTTCATATACAATGAGAGTCACCACCTTGTCCTCATCATTCTTGAAGGCATCCAAGATATCAAATGTTTTCGTCTCGAATGTTGATGAAGACTTGGTAGATGTCCACTGCAGGTCACCCATAGTTGTGATAGTCTTGTCAGCTGACTCATAAGTCATGTCTGCACTCCATACAGAACTGTTGTAACCTACGCCCCAGCCTGTTGTACGCTTATTATCGGATGAACCAGATACTTCAATAGCCAGTTTTGCGCTGACAATATCGCCAGTGTAGCATGAAGCATCTACCTGGATATAGGTAATCTTGTTCTCATTCCATTTAATCGTATTAAAACCAACAATCCCATCATCAGAGATTTTGTTGTATCCGGCACGTGCAGTTGCACCTTCTGCGATTTCACCCATAGCAGTTGAAGGATTGTTGTAGTCAACATAAGTCATCTTCACCACAGGTTCGGTTACAGTTTCCGTCTGCGCCTTCACGACCATCGTCATGATTAGCAGAATCATTAATGTAATTGCTTTTTTCATAATAGATTTGATTTAATTAAAAATTTGTTTATTCACTCTGTATTAAATTCCCCTAACTATAAGGAGATTAGACGCAAATATACTAAGAAAAGCAAAATTACCCCCCGGATAGTTAAACTTAGTCAACCGCCTTTATTGATAAGGGTTTTGGTGCGCTTTGAGGCATTGGGAGATAGGATTTTTTGCAAAAACAGGGAGTTTTACCGCTAATTTTTGCAAAAACAGAAAAATGTAACACCCTCTTTTAGGGAAACAAAAACAAGTAAACAACAAATGACCTTTTTTGACGTGTATGATATCGTGAAATATTCAATTCAAACACCATAACACGTAAAAAAGTTCCAAAGCAGCTTCAAAATATGGGATTGCGTGTAAGGGATTGGGGGCTTTACCATTTTCCCGTCAGAAGTATATTATTACTGTCAGCTAACCTGCAGAAAAAAAGAAACCGCATCGATGGAAAATCCAATCGATGCGGCATTATATATAAGAATTACGAAAGTGCGTTTCTTATTTTCTTCTTGCATTGCCATAACGGCTCATGAACTTGTCTACGCGACCGGCGGTGTCAACCAATTTAGACTTACCGGTGAAGAAAGGGTGAGAACTGCTTGAGATTTCGACTTTAACTACAGGATAAGTTTCACCTTCGAATTCAACTGTATCATTAGTCTTGCAAGTTGAACGAGTCAAGAACATATCACCATTTGACATGTCTTTGAAAACCACGGGACGATAGTTTTCGGGATGAAGATCTTTTTTCATTTTATCTTTTATTTTATTGTTATTATTCTATGGTTATTTTATTGCTGGTAACAATAAACGTGTAATGGTCTGTCAATTCAAGGCGCAAAGGTAGTTGTTTTATTCCGAACAGCCAAACTTTTTTTCATTTTTAATGCGATCCTTCCTGAATATTAGCCTCTTCAAGACCATATCCCTTGCGTTTATCCACCACTTTCAGCGCAAAAGCGACTAAAAGAGACAAGACGGCAAGGGCAGTAAAAATAAGCATGGGCAACGTATAGTCATAGACATTGGCTCCGTTTTTTTCACCAACCACACAATAGGTATCAAGCACCCACCCTATCAGTGTGGGAACTCCCCACAGACCTACATTCTGAATCAGAAAGATTAGTGCATAGGCTGTACCTAACTGATGAGAAGGGAATATCTTGGTCACAGCCGGCCACATGGCTGACGGTACCAACGAGAAGGCGACGCCCAACACTATCATAAGCAGCAGAGCCACCAGCCATTGGTTGACAAAAGGAAGAGAATAGATGAGATGGACAAAGATGAGCATGCCGGCACCCAACATCATGATGGTGGCTGATTTGCCACGCTTATCTACCACTCCACCGAATATAGGGGTAAGAATCAAGGCTCCCAATGCCGGCAATCCGGCTATGGTACCGGCAAAATTCTCGTCGATGCCGTATTTGTTTATCATCAACTCTGAGGCAAACTTCTGGAAGGGGAACACGCAAGAGTAGAAAAGCACACAGAGCAGGGCTATGAGCCAGAAGCCCGGACTTACCAATATGCTTTTGACATCCTTGAACGAGAACTTCTCATCTCCATCGTCAGAAAATCCCTCCTCCAACTGACGGTCGAGCCGTTTATCGAGAACCGCAAAAATGAAGAATGCCACCAAACCGCCTATCAGCAAGAAGAGACCAAGCAGTACAGGTGTAGAAATCTCGGCTGCACGGGCAACCGGGATAGCCAACGCAAAAGCGGCTTGCGAACCGATACGCGCCAATGCCACCTGAACACCCATAGCGGTCGCCAACTCTTTGCCTTTAAACCACTTGGCTATAACCTTGGTAACGGTAATACCTGCCACCTCGGCACCCACACCAAAAATAGCGTATCCCGCTGATGCGACAAAAACACCCGACTTCATGCCGAGCACCATCGTCGTATCGCCGGCAAGGGCGGTCATACCATAATACTCGAGGGCTGTACCCAACACCATCAGGATGGTTGACAACTTTCCGGTAAAGCGCACTCCGAAACGGTCGAGAATGAGACCGCCCCACAGAAGCATCAACAGAAATACATTGAGAAAGCTGTAAGCACCGGCATAGGTGCCAAACTCAGAGCTGGTCCATCCCAGGTCACTTTCGAGCATCGTTTTCAACGGCGCCACTACATCATTCACAAAATAGGCTGCCATCATGGTGAAGGCGACAATAGCCAACGCCCCCCAACGGACAGCGAAAGAATCATTCAACTTTTTAGTTGCTTTTTTTGTTTGTTCTTCGGTCGTTTTTTTTGTTTGTTCTTCGATTGCTTTTTTTGTTTGTTCTTCGATTTGTACTGCCATATCATTTACTTTTAATTTTCTTTCATTAACACCTTTTGGATGCGCAAAGATACGCTTTAGTTGGGTAAAAACAGGCATAAGGGCACTCCAAATGCACTTTTTATGCCCAAATGAATGCTTTTTTACCTATAAAACTATCTTTTTATAAGAATATTGTATACCTTTGTGGCACGACAATTAACCCTTTTTTATAAACTAAAAAAAGCAAAACATTATGAGAAAAGTAAAATTCAGTGCTTTGTGCATGCTGTTATGCGGAAGCGTATTGTTCTCTTCCTGCATTGGTTCTTTTGGTCTGTTCAACAAGGTGCGCACTTGGAACGAAGGTGTGGGTGGCAACAAATGGGTGAGCGAGTTGGTTTACCTTGCCTTATGGATTGTACCCGTATATGAGTTGACCCTGTTGGCTGACGGTGTTGTGTTGGACACCATCGAATTCTGGACAGGTTCTAACCCGGTTGCCAATGCCGGTGAAGTAAAGAAAGTAAAAGGTGAAAATGGCGAATACCTGGTAAAGACTAACCAAGACGGATACACCATCACCAACGAAGCCGGTGACGGACTGAACTTGAAGTTCGACGAAGAGGCTCAAAGCTGGAACGTGGTTACCGAAGAGCAGACTTTCGAACTGATGACCATGAACGGTGAAGGCACTGTTGACGTAAACATGCAGAACGGTTCATACCTGACTGTCACCCTGGACGCTCAGGGAATGATGGCAGCACGCCAAGTGTTGACCAACGCTTGCTATGCAATGAAATAAGCCGTATAGCAAAAAGCCATAAAAAAAGAGGAGACTGCAGTCTCCTCTTTTTTTATTATCCATGTCTTTTGCCATCTCCCTACAAGAACAGGATTGCAAAAGAGTGCATGCTTAATTACTGAGCCAACTTGTTGTCAGAGCCCAACACATTCATAATCTTGTGCTTGTACATCTTCTCCATATTATCACGAGAAGGACCAAGATATTTGCGGGGATCGAACTCTGCCGGTTTCTCTGCCAACACCTGACGGATAGCAGCAGTCATAGCCAAACGGCTGTCAGAGTCGATATTGATTTTACAAACAGCACTCTTGGCAGCTTTACGCAACTCCTCTTCAGGAATACCGATAGCAGCCTTCAAAGCACCGCCATACTTGTTGATGGTCTCCACCTCTTCTTGAGGAACAGAGGATGAACCGTGCAATACAATGGGGAATCCGGGAAGTTTCTCCATAACAGCATCCAACACCTCGAAAGCCAAGGGAGGAGGAACCATGCGACCAGTAGCAGGATCGATATGGCATTGTTCGGGAGTAAACTTATAAGCACCATGTGAAGTACCGATAGAGATTGCCAATGAATCGCAACCTGTACGGGTAGCAAAATCAATCACCTCCTCAGGGTCGGTATAAGTATGGTGGTCAGAAGATACCTCATCTTCCACACCTGCCAACACGCCCAATTCACCCTCTACAGTCACGTCATACTGGTGAGCATACTCTACCACCTTCTTGGTAAGTGCCACATTCTCTTCGTAAGGAAGATGAGAACCATCAATCATCACTGAAGAGAAGCCCATGTCGATGCAAGACTTGCAGAGTTCAAAAGAATCACCATGGTCGAGGTGAAGAACAATCTCGGGATGCTCGCAACCCAACTCTTTTGCATAAGCCACAGCACCTTCAGCCATATAGCGAAGCAACGTTTGGTTTGCATAGTTACGAGCGCCCTTAGAAACCTGAAGAATCACCGGAGACTTAGTCTCAACTGCAGCCTTCACGATTGCTTGCAACTGCTCCATGTTGTTGAAATTAAACGCGGGAATGGCATAGCCCCCCTTGATTGCTCTTGCAAACATATCTCTTGTGTTTACAAGACCTAAATCTTTGTAGTTTACCATTTTCTTTTATATTTATTAATTAATGAATTTCTGATTTTCACCCGCAAAATTACTCAATAATGAATGAACGGACGAATTTAAAAACTGTTTTTTTTCTCATTTTAAGCTGCACGATGAATCTATCAAGGCGACAAATGAAAAGTGACAAAAGATTGCAATGTCGATATTGCAACAAACTTTTTCTCACAAAGTTTCTTTATTTACAGAAGTTTTTCTTTTCTTTGCAACCGAATTGTGACATTTTTACATGAGACACATTATGAGAATCGGCTTATACCTTATTATATATATAGCAACCGCCATTGCTTTCAGCGGATGTGAACGGTTGGAGATACCGGGAGACGACATCACCATTTCTGACATACAAGAAGAGGAAAAAGAAGACAAAGACGAAGATACAACCTCACAACCCTCTGACAAAGACATCGAAAAACCAACCGAAGGGGAAGAGACTCCGCCTACTTCAGCAATTGCAGGTAGTGAAGAAGCCCCTTACACCGTAGAAGAGGCTTGTACGGAGATATATGAAGCAAACGACGTATGGGTGCAAGGATATATTGTCGGATGGATAAAAGGAAGCAGCTACTCGGGTGCACAATTTTCGGCAGAGGAGGCAGGAAACACCAATCTGCTGATAGCCGATTCGCCCACAGAAAAAGATGTAATGAACTGTATGCCCGTACAGTTACCGGGCAACTCAACCACAAGAGAGGATTTGAACTTACAGACACACCCTGAAAACTTGGGACGCAAAGTGAAACTTGCCGGTGACATCACCTATTACTTCAAGACCACGGGACTGAAAAACGCCAACGCATACAAATGGGCAGACGCAACAGGAGAACAGCCATCGGATGACAAAGAAGAGGAGAATGACACATCGGGTCCAACAACAATCGAATTGGAAGAGGACTTTTCTACCTACCCCGATAAAAGCCATCTGAACATTGATGGATGGAACATCACCGGAAGCCATTCGTGCACATGGAGCATAGGAACAAAAGGATATGAGAAATTTGCATCCGTAAGTTACACCTATTTCAATGAAAATGAGTCATACGAAACTTGGCTTTTCACTCCGCCCATTGACCTCGATAAGATAGAGAATCCCCGACTTACGTTTGACACCGCCTACCTCAATTGGGACGGAACAAGCACACTGGGAGTCTACCTATTGGAGACAAACGACCCTGGAAAGAACATGATATTGACACGACTGGACGCACCGACAGCCAACCAAGAGACCATCAGCGAAGGGAATTGGCTGCATGCTGGCGAAATCTCATTATCTGCCTACCGAGGTGTGAAGTATATCGGATTCAGATACAGAGGAAAAGCCACACAAAAAACCGCCACAACCTTCAGGTTAGACAACCTGAGGGTGAGCGGTTCACTGTAATTATCACAAAACGATTACTCCCGATCGATGCGCAGGATAGCTCCGGTTGCAACATCAAAAGAGACTTTGGTAGTTGCATTTTTGTCGAAAAGGTCATCTGCCAACACTTCCAGATTACCTAACTGAGCCACCGGATATTCTCCTTCACTATAAACCTCTGTTCCCCGATAGACTTTCACACCGACTTTACCCGGCAGATGATATACAATACCATCCGGACGTTTTGCCTTTTTCAACGCTTTTACATCAGGGGTCGGCAAGGAGGTAAGATTTTGCATATCATAATATATGGGGGCTCCTCCCAAATCATCGGCAGCCACTACTCCCCGTTTCTTGGAGAAACGGAAGAGTACCTGTTTAACCAACACTGTATCAGCAGGGGTTAGCTTCAACAAATATTGCTTTGACTCACGCCGGATAACCCCTTCAAACATACTGGTCAGCGCCCTGTCCTGCTCTTCCAAGTTTTTCAACACAATCTTCAATGCCTCACCATCTTTGGGCATATTATCAGCCTGACCACGGATAATAGAATTGCGACTCTCGCGTATGCTATAAATCTCCTTTGCTACAAGTTCTGCCATCTTGGCTGTTGAGGTAGCCGAAAGAATCTCTTCACCTAAAAGCCCTTTAGGGTCTATGCTGTTTGTCGCATCGACCGGCAATGAGACAGCCTTGGCTACAGGTTCTGCCGGAGGATAGTTAACCGATTTCAACAATCCGTCCCGAGTAAGTTCGACCAAAGGGGCTACTGTTTTGTCTTTCAGTTTCACGGTAAACCCTTTCCCTGCATCAGGAACACCTACCGGAACGACCTCTACCGATTTAATACTCCAATAAGTGTCCGGTTTATCAGATATCCCTTGAAGACGCAAGTATTTATTGGCATAATGACAAAATTCCCCTGGAGTATAGGATACCTTCTCAACCTCCAATTTAACTTCCAACAGGGTTTTAGGAAGAAAATAGGTAACCCCATCAGCATGTACACCCGGTGTATACACAGAAGCTTCGGTCTGCGCCAGGCAACAAGCAGAACAAAACAAGAGAGTTCCTACACTTATACAATTCCTTACTATTTTGTTCATAAGCATTTCTGTTCCTTAAAGTTACACATATAATCGTTTTTCATCAGATGCACCCAAGCAGCCGGCAACTGCTCTACTATGTCTCCAGCAATCATGCCATTTTCCCCTTTCTTTTCTGCAGCCAAATCGCCTGCCATGCCATGAAGATAGACACCTAAGAGACAAGCATCATGAGAAGAATAGCCTTGTGCCAACAAAGAGAGTAAAACTCCAGTCAACACATCTCCACTACCAGCCGTAGCCATTCCGGGATTGCCCGTAGGATTAAACCTACAATTACCATCAGGGGAAACCACCATACTCCACGCACCTTTCAATACTACATAGACTTGATAAGTACGTGCCAGTTCCCTCGTCTTCTCCAACAAATCATAACTGCTTTGACTATACCCCACCAAGCGTTCCATTTCTTTAGGATGAGGGGTAAGAATACTCTCTTTAGGCAACAAAGAGAGCCAACTCTTATTGGCTGCCAGCAGATTGAGAGCATCAGCATCAAGCACCATAGGTTCAGTTGCTTGACTCAGTTGGGCGTGCAATGCAGCAGCCGTCTCTTCGCGTTGTCCCAATCCCGGTCCTACAGCAATCGCACGGTAATCGCTTTCTGACACCACAGAACTGAAACATATATCACTCTCATCGTGATGCACCATAGCCTCAGGAACAGCTGTTTGCAAAATATCATTATTACACATCGGGACATGCACAGTCAACAGTCCTACCCCACTGCGCAAACAAGCACGGGCAGCCAAGACCGAAGCACCTGCCATACCAAACGAACCGGCAATCAGAAGGGCATGTCCGAAATTGCCTTTATGAGCAAATTCCTTACGGGGTTGCAACAAGGCACAAACCTCTTCACGACGAGTCACCTGATAGAGAGATGACATCTCTCCAATCCCTTTTTCGCTCAACCCGATATCCAAACACATCCACTCACCTACATAGGGTTGATTCTCTGCAAAAAAGAAAGCCAATTTAGGCATTTGCAACGTCAATGTGACGGATGCACGTATAATGTGTCCACTACGATTATAGGTATTATCTTCGCACATCAGCCCCGAAGGAACGTCTATCGATATCACCGTAGCCGGTGCCGCATTGATATACTTTACGACAGATGCGAAACCACCATCCAATGGTTTGTCCAATCCTAAGCCGAACAATCCGTCAATTACCACATCATCTTTATACAATGTGGGAGGAGAAAAATGCGACGTGATTTCCACAAAATAAGAAAGACTTTTGCACTCAGCCAACAGTTCACGATTAAAATTGCAATCTTCAGACAACTTCCCTTTCGTGTTAAACAGGAACACTTCAACCCGATATCCGTCTTCTGCCAACATACGGGCTACAGCCAATGCATCACCTCCATTGTTTCCAGGACCGGCAAAAACCTTGAATGTACGATTCGAACTATAAAGTTGCTTTATGGCTCCAGTCAATGCCATAGCTGCACGCTCCATCAAATCCCACGACGATATGTTTTCCTCTTCAATGGTAAACTTATCCAGCTCTTTTATCTGCGAACTACTCAATATTTTCATAAAACTTGCTTTTCTGAGATGTAAAAGTACTCATTTTTTGGATATATCTGATAGAAAAGTTGTAAATTTGCACTAATTTTTAGCAATTATCACATTTAAGAATAGGAAATACAACTAAATTATAGAGAAAAAGATGTTGAACATTGTGATTTTTGGAGCACCAGGTTCAGGAAAAGGAACCCAAAGTGCCCGCATTGTAGAGAAGTATGGTTTAAACCACATTTCTACCGGAGATGTCCTCCGCGCAGAAATCAAGAATGGCACAGAGTTAGGAAAAACCGCCAAGGGATATATCGATCAGGGACAGCTAATACCCGATGAATTAATGATAAACATCCTGGCACATGTTTTTGACTCTTTTACTGAAAGCAAGGGAGTTATCTTCGATGGTTTCCCACGCACCATAGCTCAAGCTGAAGCACTGAAAAAGATGTTGAACGAGCGTAAACAAGCTGTATCCATAATGCTTGACTTGGATGTGCCTGAAGACGAATTAATGACACGTCTCATCAAACGTGGCAAAGAGAGCGGACGTGCTGATGACAACGAAGAAACCATTAAAAAACGGTTGGTTGTCTACCACTCACAAACAGCCCCGCTGATTGACTGGTACAAAAGCGAAGGTATCTACAGCCATATCCAAGGATCAGGTTCAATGGATGCTATTTTCAACGACATTGTGACAGCCATAGAGAAGGCTGCAAAATAAAAACAAAACTTCAAAAGACTGTTGCATCGGAAAGACTACGATGCAACAGCCTTTTTCGGTTATATACCGGTAATAAAAAGAATATGGCAGAATCGAATTTTGTTGACTACGTGAAAATTTACTGCCGCTCAGGAAAGGGCGGAAGAGGTTCCATGCACATGCACCGCGCCAAATATGTCCCCAACGGAGGACCTGATGGTGGCGACGGTGGAAGAGGAGGTGATATCATCTTGCGTGGAAATCGCAATTACTGGACACTGCTCCACCTAAAATACGATCGGCACGCTTTTGCCGGACATGGTGGGAATGGTTCAAAAAACAAAAGTTACGGTAAAGATGGAGAAGACAAAATCATAGAAGTGCCATGTGGAACCGTAGTCTACAATGCTGAGACAGGAGCATATATCTGTGATGTCACCGAGCACGGACAAGAAGTTGTATTGTTGAAAGGCGGACGCGGAGGTTTAGGAAACTGGAGATTCCGCACCGCAACCCGACAAGCCCCTCGTTTTGCCCAACCCGGTGAGCCCATGCAAGAATTGACAATCATCATGGAATTGAAGTTACTTGCCGATGTCGGATTGGTAGGATTCCCCAATGCTGGAAAATCCACCCTATTGTCGGCTGTATCTTCAGCACGCCCTAAAATTGCCAACTATCCGTTTACTACACTGGAACCTAATTTGGGTATCGTATCTTACCGCGACGGAAAATCATTTGTAATGGCGGACATCCCCGGAATCATTGAGGGTGCAAGCGAAGGAAAAGGATTAGGATTGAGATTTCTCAGACACATTGAACGAAATTCTCTTCTACTGTTCATGGTACCTGGAGATACCGATGACATACGGCATGAATACGAAGTCTTGCTGAACGAACTGGCAACCTTCAATCCTGAAATGTTAGACAAACAAAGAGTACTCGCCATAACCAAAAGCGACATGCTCGACGAAGAGCTCATAGGTATGCTTGAAGAGAACTTGCCCGAAGACTTACCACACGTATTTATCTCTTCCCTAACAGGAATGGGCATTTCCCAACTGAAAGACATCCTATGGGTTGCCTTAAACAGCGAAAGCAACAAACTGACAAGCATCACACAAGACGACACTTTAGTACATCGCCCCAAAGACATCAACAAACTGCAACAAGAGTTGCGTGAAATGGGCGAGGACGAAGAGATTGAATTCATTGATGACTGGGATGACGAAGACGAAGAGTTTGAAGAATTAGAAGATTTTGAATACGAAGACGAAGACGAAGAATAAACAATTGGCGCTTTGAATTATCTATCTTACAACTTTCCCGCCAACATCAAGGCTTTCAGCACTCGCCGCAACCAAGCAGGAAGCAGTGAGGGGAATTATGCCAAATTCAATTGTACCCATTATTGCGGAGACAATCCCAACCATGTTGCCAACAACCGGAAAAAGCTATGCAACGACTGGAACATCCACCCCGACAGATTGATAATCCCGCGCCAAACACATGATACAAGAATAGTAACCATCGACGAACAATTTGTTCAATCACCCATACAAGAACGTACCGGCATATTAGAGGGATGTGATGCTTTGATAACCCATCTGCCCCATTGCTGTTTGTGCATCTCCACCGCTGATTGTGTCCCGATAGTTCTCTACGATTCAAGCCACAATGCCATAGCAGCCATCCATGCCGGATGGCGCGGAACAGTAGCGGGGATTACATCAAAAACGATACAAGCCATGAGTCAGCAATTCGGAAGTTGCGGATGCGACATACAGGCTGCAATAGGTCCTAGCATCTCACTATCAGCTTTCGAAGTAGGAGATGAGGTGTATGAGGCATTCCTGCAAGCCGGTTTCGACATGACACGCATTGCCAAAAAAGAAGAGAAATGGCACATCGATTTATGGGAAGCCAACTATATACAACTGACGGAACAAGGCATAAAGCCAACCAACATCCAGGTTGCCGGCATCTGCACCTACCAACATCACGAAACATTCTTTTCTGCACGAAAGAATGGAGCTCTTTCAGGACGCATGCTCACCGGTATTATGCGTATAGAATAACAATCATCAAATCAAACACTTATGGATGACATTAAAAGCGTAATCACACAAGGTATAGTATTCAAAGGAGGTTCTTCAAAACCTGCCAAAGACAAAAAGGTAAAGACCAAAGCCAAGAAAAAAGCCTATATTACCGGAGCACACGGTTCAGGCTCTGCCAAAATGAAGGCTGAATATCGCAGAAAAAGGGCTAACAGACACAAATAGAGGAGATAATATCACCTTTGGTGTATATTACACATTCTAAAAGGACTGTTTTTGAATATATAAAGAGAGAGAGGAGGCATGCCCCTCTCTCTTTGTATTATAAGTCTCCTTTACAAACGTCCTTCGACAGGGTGTCAGTCTTCTTGCCAAATATTCCAGGCAGCAATAGCCTGAAGCAACAACATTTCAAGTCCGTTTTTCACTTGAGCACCATGTTCCTTTCCTTTTCTCATGAACAAGGTTGTATTGGGATTATATACCAGGTCGTACAACAAGTGCTTGCCAGTCAAACAATCATAAGGAATATCCGGACAACGTTCGGTATGCGGATACATCCCTAACGGGCTGCAATTTACCACAATATGGTGTTCAGCCATTATCTCTGGAGTCAATTGTTCGTAGGTTATTGCCACTTCTGTCTCGCGACGCGATACCAACTGATATTCTATCCCCAATTGCTCCAGTCCATAACAAACCGCTTTAGAGGCACCTCCGGTACCCAGTACCAATGCTTTCTTATGATGAGGTTCGAGTACCGACTCTATAGATTGGGTAAATCCCAATACATCTGTATTATGACCCACCAGAAGAACTTCTCTTCCCCGACGAACAACTTTCACCACGTTCACAGCTTTAATAGCCATTGCATTGGGGCTAAGTTCATCCAGATAGTCCAACACTTTTTCCTTATAAGGGATGGTAACATTCAATCCACGCAGATTAGGATTCTCATTTATTACACCCGGAAAATCGTGTATCGTTGGAATCTCAAAATTCACATACTCTGCATCGATATGTTCACTGGCGAACCGATCGTTGAAATAAGTTTTCGAAAAAGAATGCCCCAAAGGGTAACCAATGATTCCGTACTTGTCCATATCCTTATTTAATTTATAAGCTACGGGTACAGATGGTCGTGCTGAATCAATCGCCACCCTCTACCCATAACTTGTGCTTAAACACTTGTCACTTCAAATATTCTGTCACATTCTTCTCTATACGCGCAGCAATGTCATCGGTTGCCTCCTTCACAAACTTCTCACCGGTGATGTGTTCATAAAGTTCTATGTAACGTTCGCTGATGCTGTTGACAATTTCATCAGTCATCTCAGGAACCTGCTGTCCCTCTTTTCCTTGGAATCCATTATCCATCAACCATTCACGTACAAACTCTTTCGAGAGTTGCTTTTGAGGTTCACCCTTTTCGAAGCGTTCCTCGTAGCCTTCGCTATAGAAGTAGCGGCTTGAGTCGGGTGTGTGGATTTCGTCCATCAAATAAATCTTGCCTCCATGTTTTCCAAACTCATATTTGGTATCTACCAAAATAAGTCCGCGTTCAGCCGCAATCTCCGTACCGCGCTTAAACAATGCCAATGTATATTGTTCCAACAGAGCATACTCTTCGGGAGTTGCCAACCCCTGTGCCAAAATCTCCTCTTTGCTGATGTCTGCATCGTGCTCACCTATCTCAGCCTTGGTTGTCGGAGTGATGATAGGTTCGGGGAAACGCTCGTTTTCGCACATACCTTCGGGAAGTTTCACACCGCAGATTTCACGCACACCGTTTTTGTAAGCGCGCCAAGCCGAGCCACACAAATAGCCACGCACAATCATCTCTACGGGAAACCCTTCACACATAACACCTACAGTCACCATAGGGTCGGGAGTTGCCAATTTCCAGTTAGGACAAATATCGGTAGTTGCATCCAAAAACTTGGCTGCAATCTGATTCAGCATCTGTCCTTTGAAGGGGATACCCTTCGGCAATACTACGTCGAAAGCCGAGATGCGGTCAGTTGCCACCATCCCCAGCTTGTCACCCATGTTATACACGTCACGTACTTTTCCGTGATACACTCCCACCTGTCCGGGAAAGTTGTACTCTGTTGCAGTTAATGCTTTCATATATTATTAGTTATTAGACCCTCCTTCTTGGCCCTCCTTTTATGGAGGGGAGTGGAATGATCTGATTGTTAATTTATTAATTTATTGTTTCTTTATTTTGTTATCTTTGTTATTTGCCCTTTGTTATTGACAAGTCTGTTCACTCCCCTCCATAGAGGGAGGGGACAGGGGAGGGTCTGTAGGGGACAGGGGAAGTATCTTGGTGCTTCTCTCCTTCTCAAACTTCTCATACGCCTCCACTATCTTTGTCACCAGTTTGTGGCGCACAATATCCTTTTTGTTCAGCTCCACAAAACTGATTCCTTTTACTCCCTTCAGAACCCTCAAGGCTTGTACCAGTCCCGAAGTTTGTGAATGAGGGAGGTCTATTTGGGTCATGTCACCCGTCACTATCATTTTGGTATTCATACCCATGCGGGTAAGAAACATCTTGATTTGTGCCGAAGTGGTATTTTGCGCCTCATCGAGAATGACAACGGCATCATTCAACGTCCGTCCACGCATGAAAGCCAACGGAGCAATCTGTATGATATTCAACTCCATATACTCTTTCAGCTTTGCAGCCGGTATCATATCTTGCAACGCATCGTAAAGCGGTTGCAGGTAAGGGTCAATTTTCTCTTTCATATCACCCGGAAGGAAACCCAACTTCTCGCCTGCCTCAACAGCCGGACGGCTCAGAATAATCTTTTTCACTTCCTTGTTTTTCAACGCACGCACCGCCAAGGCAATAGCAGTATAAGTCTTGCCTGAACCTGCCGGACCTATAGCGAATATCATATCATTCTTTGCATACTCTTTCACCAACTTCTGTTGGTTTTCGCTACGTGGCAAGATGGGTTTTCCCGTCACACTGTATACGATGACATTGCCAACGCTCTCCACTTGAGGCTTGTTACCTTTTACGATATCCAATATCGCCTCTTCGTTCAGCGAATTGTACCGGACACAATGCTTCTCCAACGCCACTATTTGTTCTTCGAAAGCACACATCTCCTCTTCATCGCCCATCACACGAATGACGTTGTCACGCGCGACAATGCGCAGTTTAGGGTACAATGCCTTTATCATTTGCATATTGGCATTGTTAACCCCATAGAAAATGACCGGATCAATGTCTTCCAATACTATATGTTTCTCTACCATGTGTCCTTATTCTATTTATATTATACCGTGAACGAAAGTGCAAAAATAGTGTAAAAGTAAAGAATTACAAAAGTTTTATCGCGGTTAATTCATCATTTCACCTCCATTTATTTGGCGAATACCCCATTTTATCGTTATTTTGCAACTTTAATTGTATGACAAGACCACAATGAACAGACTAAAACACCTACTCTCAGCATTGGCATGCACCGCTTTCATCTTGTGCAACATCGGCTGCAGCAAGCCTAAAGAGATGAAGATGAACACTCCCCGCAACATACGAGGGGTCATCAGCTATAAGCGTAGTTTCAACGACTTGAACGACAAACAACTGGAGACCGCCAAGCGTATTGGTATCCAATCTATTGCCGACCGACAGGCTGCCGAAAGCATGTTAGGCAAGCTGGCTCTTATAGAGACCTGTGACCACTACAACCTGGACAGCCTGACTCACTCTATCCCTTACTTGATACCCCGCGCCAAACAGGTGCTTACGGACTTGGGCGAGAACTTTCACGACTCGCTCGTCAGTAAAGGGCTTAACCCCTACAACTTCATTGTCACGTCCGTGTTACGCACGCAACACGATGTCAAACGTTTGAGAAGAGGGAACGTAAACGCCTCAGCCAATTCGGCACATTGCCATGGCACTACATTCGACATCAGCTACAAGCGATTCCACCTGTTGGAAGACCCCGACGGACACCCCCTGCAACCGGTAGGAGCTGACACACTGAAGATGGTGCTTGCCGAGGTGCTGCGAGATATGAAAGCACAAGGAGACTGCTATGTAAAATATGAATTGAAGCAGGGCTGCTTCCACATCACAGCCAGATAATCCCATGCACAGATATTTCATCTACCTGGCCTATGACGGCACCCGCTATCACGGATGGCAGATACAACCCAACGGCATCAGCATACAACAAGAATTGATGACCGCACTTGCCACCTTTTTGCGGAGAGAGGTCGAGGTGACAGGTGCCGGACGTACTGATGCCGGGGTGCATGCACGACTGATGGTGGCACACTTCGACTTCCCTACTCCACTCGACACTGGGCAGGTAACGGATAAACTCAACCGCCTGTTACCGCCCGACATTGCTGTTTACAAGGTCATTCAAGTAAAACCGGACCTGCATGCCAGGTTCGATGCCACCTATCGCACCTACCGTTACTATGTGACTACGGCAAAAGTCCCGTTTAACCGACAATACACCTGTCGGATAATAGGTAAGCCACTTGACTTTGAGGCTATGAACAAGGCTGCCGAGACCCTTTTCGACTATACCGACTTCACCAGTTTCTGCAAACTCCACACCGATGTGAAGACAAACAATTGCCATATCATGCAAGCCCACTGGCAACAACAGTCTGAGACAACATGGGTATTCACCATACAAGCCGACCGTTTCCTGCGCAACATGGTGCGTGCGATTGTCGGCACCCTGTTTGAAGTCGGACGTGGCAAACTCACCATAGAGGGATTCCGCCAAATCATAGAAAAGAAAGACCGCTGTGCCGCCGGAACCTCAGCACCCGGGCATGCCCTATTTCTCGAAGATATCGGATATGAATTGGAGTAAATCCGCCCAACCCTCTATACTTTTTTATATAACCCTTTAACTTAAACAACAACATGTGGTTAGCATTCGCATTCCTCTCTGCCCTGCTATTGGGCTTTTATGATGTATTCAAGAAACAGTCCCTCAAAAACAATGCCGTCATCCCGGTACTGTTTCTCAACACGCTATTTTCAAGTCTCATATTCCTTCCATTCATTCTCTTGTCGATAGGCAACGAGAGTCTCTTGGCAGGTTCTCAATTCTATGTGCCCGATGCCGGATGGGAGGTGCACCAGTATGTGTTACTGAAATCGTTCATCGTACTCTCGTCATGGACATTCGGATATTTCGGCATGAAACACTTGCCACTCACCATCGTAGGGCCCATCAATGCCACACGTCCTGTGATGGTACTCGTCGGAGCATTATTGGTCTTTGGCGAACGTCTGAACCTCTACCAATGGATAGGAGTAATTCTTGCCATCGTCTCATTCTTCATGCTCAGCCGAAGCGGGAAACGCGAAGGAATAGACTTCAAGCACGACAAGTGGATTTATTTTGTAGTGCTGGCATCTATGTTGGGAGCCGTCAGCGGGCTGTACGACAAATACCTGATGGCACCCGTCAGCGAGGGGGGGCTTGGGCTGAACCGCATGATTGTGCAATCGTGGTACAACATCTACCAGCTGGGCATGATGGGAGTTGTAATGCTTGTACTCTGGTATCCTTACCGCAAACAGACCACACCATTCAGGTGGCATTGGAGCATCATCCTCATCTCTGTATTCCTCTCTGCGGCAGACTTTGTCTATTTCTACTCACTCAGTCTGGATGGAGCACTTATCTCTGTCGTATCGATGATTCGGCGGGGAAGCGTCATCGTCTCTTTTCTTTGCGGAGCCCTCTTCCTGCACGAAAAGAACCTCACCCGCAAGGCCATCGACCTGCTATTGGTGCTCATCGGTATGTTTTTCCTTTACATCGGTTCGAAGTAAGAAATGGCACACATTTCCCAAAAGCCGTTGGAAACCTGCCAAATGTTTGGTAAAACAACAATCTTTGTTTACCTTTGCACCGTACAACCATAAAAAGTCACGAAGATGAAACACCTGATTTCCTGCCTGCTCATTGCCCTCTCTTTCACACTGGCACAGCCCGTGTGGGGCAAAGAGTACAAGCCCGAAGAGATTCCCATGGTACACCTGCAAGACCGTACACGCTACGTCAGCAACCCCGATGGGATACTCAGCAACGAGACCGTAAACCGGATAGACAACATACTGTATGCACTCGAACAAAAAAACGGCATCGAGACACTGGTCGTAGCCGTAGAAGAGATTGAGGGAGGAGACTGCTTTGAATTTGCCTACCAACTGGGCAAACAGCATGGAGTAGGCAAAAAGGGAGCCGACAACGGATTGGTCATCCTGCTTGTGCGCAAAGAGCGTTGCGTACAATTCCTCACCGGATATGGCATCGAGGGAGACCTGCCCGATGCCATCTGCAAACGCATCCAAGAGCAAACAATGTTCCCTCTCTTCCGACAAGGCTTGTGGGACAAAGGCATGCTGGAGGGCATCACCGCCGTAAACACCTATCTGACCGACTATGACGGATGGCAAGCATCGCAACAACAGGCTGGCGAAGACGAAGGACTGACCATAGCATTCACCGCATTCTTTGCCATGATGCTACTGTTTCTCATCATCGGTTACCTCAGCGACCGCAAGGCACGCCGATGCCCGCACTGCAAGAAGAGCGGACTTTCACGCTCCGACTCCCGACTTATCAGCAACCGCAACGGGATAAAGACCAACGAGGTCATCTACCGGTGCCGGCACTGCGGACACACAGTCGTGAAGCAAGAGCAAGAGGAAGACGACAACCACACCAGTTTCGGAGGAGGCTCACTCGGAGGTCCGTTTATCTTCGGAGGAGGACGAGGCACCAGCTTCGGAGGAGGTGGCGGATTCTCAGGTGGCTCATTCGGTGGAGGCAGCTTCGGAGGTGGAGGTGCAGGAGGAAGGTTTTAGAGATCCCCCCTTCACCCCCCCAAAGTGAAGAGGAATGGAAAAAGTGAAAATCATAAATTATAAATCATAAATCAATGAAGACAATCAGCAAACTTATCGTAGCCCTTGTGGCTTTGGTCAGCCTCAACAGTTGTGGCTACAACACCATGACAGAGAAAGAAGAAGCCGTAAACAAGGCTTGGAGTAACGTAGAAAACCAGTATCAGCGCCGCTCGGACCTTATCCCCAACCTGGTGAACACAGTAAAGGGATATGCCCAGCATGAGGAAAGCACCCTGACCGCCGTGCTCGAAGCACGCTCAAAGGCAACACAAATCACCGTCAATGCCGACGACCTCACCCCCGAGAAGCTGAAGGAGTATCAAGCAGCACAAGGACAGGTGACCAGCGCACTGGGCAAACTGTTGGCAATCACCGAAGCCTACCCCGACCTGAAGGCTAACGAAAACTTCAAGGAACTGCAAGCCCAACTCGAGGGTACGGAAAATCGCATCAGTGTGGAGCGCCGCAACTTCAACGAGGTGGTGGGCGAATACAACACCTACATCCGCAAGTTCCCTCAAAACATCATGGCAAATATCTTCGGCTTTGAGAAACGCGCCTACTTCGAAGCCGAAGCCGGCACAGAAAAAGCTCCGAAAGTGGAGTTTTAATATGTGAATAACGAGGGAGTGTCTTTTTTGTAGAAGAGAACCTTCTTCGTTGGCGGGTGATATTACATCACTTTGCCTGTAATTTTTTATCTGCAATGTGATATTTTTCCCAAAAACATGATTTCAACTTCGTTTCTGCGATAAATCGCATATTTTTTTGGCAGTCACATCAAAAACACTTATCTTTGTCCTGTTGTTGTCTGCATAGAGGCAGAACAGACAAGTCGGGATATCGACAGGGAAAGCGTTATAGCCCGATGACATCCAACAGATTGTATCACTAAAAAAACATTGAAAGCCTATGGTATAACCCCCTTAGAGCGAACTAAAGACATATAATAAACGAGCGTTAGCTTTTGTTCTTACACCAAGAATCTGGAAAATTCTAACACAACAAGAACATTAGTCATAACGTCCGCGTCGTATGGCGTGGGCTTGACTGTATCTTCCGTTGTGTGGGCATTCCAGAGCCTTTGGTTGGAACATAAAGTCGGCTCCCGCCTTTTTTATATCTCTTCGCTAAATTCTATAACAAAAACAGTTCACAATCATTCATTCTCATGGAGCCGGGAAAAACACTCTTAACTTAACGAAAAATAAAATGAGAAAAATAGTCTTTTATCTATTAATACTTATTCCTTTCTTCATATCCGCTCAAGAAGAAATGGTAACGTGTAAAAGTTGCAGTGGAAGTGGTATTACAACATGTGGAGGATGTGGAGGAAAAGGGTATTCATTCTGTTTCTCTTGTGCAGGAAACGGACGAACAATGATGCCACAGATAAACTATTATACAGGTATGAGTTTTATGGCTTTTGTCAATTGTTTTAAGTGTAATGGAAGCGGAAAACAGAATTGTTTTTACTGCCAAGGAAAAGGAGGAAATCGTTGTGGCTATTGTGATGGAAAAGGGAAATACCCTAAACCCAAACCTAGTACATCCAACTCAAATAATGGTTATGCACCGATACCTCCTACATCCAATTATATACCCAATTTACCTAATGGAACTTCCCAACCAGATGGGAGACTGTGCCGATGGTGTAATGGAGCAGGAAGGTGCTCTTATTGTAGTGGTACAGGGAAAAACGTAATCCCCAATGGTATGTATGTAGGCGAAAATAGTCATGTTATAAGAACGTGCGATCAATGTCATGGTAGTGGGAATTGTAGATTGTGTCATGGGAAAGGGACAATTCGTTAATAAACACTTTTGATTATTTAAAGCAACAACAATTTTCGATAATTACAAATTCCAAATGATTAAAATCTATCAAACTCACATTAAATATCTAAACTAATTATTCACCGATTTCTTTTCTATAAAAAAAGAATATTCATTCTCACGCAAAAGAAATAATATAAAGCGATAATGAATTTAGTAGACATTCCATGATAAGGATAAGCCCACAATTTAGAGGGCGGAATAGCACTGTTAAAAAGTGTATACGAGATAAAAAAAAGTTGCAGGACTTAGTCTCGTCTGTTGCAGGACTCACACGGCTGAGTCCTGCAACCGGTGAGGATATATCCAGGAGATTTTTGAAAATAGCGAGGATGTAGCAGAGAAAATCAAGCAACCAATCATCCTTGTGGAAAGTTCATTCCGTAAATGTCTCATTCCATGCCTGATAGAGGTGGAATAAGACATTTGTTATATCCGTATGTTACAAAATTGATAGTCTCATTCCACCTCCTATACTTGTATTTCCTCCACTCATTCCGTTCGTTTCATTTCACCCATACCACTTTGTACAACAGACGGTTACGGGTGAAAGGAGATGCTTTCATCATACTTTCATACCCTTCAACTTTCTTTTAGGCACGGATTTTTCGCTTTGCTCAAGGAACTTCACGGATGACGCGGATTTATCAATTATCAACTCCTCTACCAATTAACTTTTCAACTGCGCGGAGCGCAATCAACCCCTCACCCCCCAAAAATATCATTGGTAAGAATTTTCAAAACAGGAAATTTAAGGTATTTTCCCCTTCTCTATTACGTCCCAATAACTCTGGACACTTACAGAAAATCTCTGGACACTTACAGAAAAAAGTATCAAGGAGGACTAAAAAAAGTGTCCAGCGTAAATCGAAAAACACTGGATACTTTTTTGATTAACTGTCCAGAGATTTTTGAAAAGTATGGAGGGTTAATTTTGAAGTTTTCCAAGATGTAAAGATTTCTACTGATAAGGTTTATGTTGTCTATATAGCCCATTAATTCTCTCCTTCAGAAAGTTCAAAAGCACTTACCTTGCCAACAGAGACCTCAGAAAATGATTTGTTGGGTGAGCTATCCTTGAAAAACGTCACATCTGAGACAGCCACCAACCTCCAGCATTTTGACGCTCGTATCCAGCTCCGAAAGATTTGTCATTTTCCCAAAGAGAAAAGCATAATTCGCCAAACAAGCCTTATTTCTGAAAAAAAATAAGTAACTTTGCACGCTGTAATATTTAATAAGGTACGTAATATCAAAAAACTGACATAAAACGATGAGTAACCAACGGTACATGATGCGTGGCGTTTCTGCCTCGAAAGAAGATGTGCAC
>JAFUPU010000027.1 GCA_017472635.1 Bacteroidaceae bacterium | reverse complement strand
CTCAAAACTGACTACGTCAAAATTGTCTATAAGCACATCCGGAAGGATGGCACGTAATAACTGATCTGATTTCATGGGGACAAAGATAACCCTTTATTCTTGATTGGCGAGTCTTCACCAACCGGAAAAATCAGCTGACCCTTAACTTCTTTAAGAAATTCTATATAATTGCTTTATTATTTGAGAATTCCAAGAAAAGTATTACTTTTGCAACTTATTCTTAAACTTCTTAAATAAACAGACATGAAGGACTTGCGGCAAAGATGGGGATGTGTATTACTGTGTTGCTTGGTTGGTATAGCAGGATGGGCTACTCCCTATTTGACAATAAAACATTTGGCAAATGATGATGAATTTATCCAAGGGAAAATCAATAATGTCATTCAAGACCGTAATGGATTGATTTGGTTTGCTTCGTTCAATGGGCTTCATCATTATGATGGATACGAGGTGGTCAAGTATAAATCGTATCCATTGGTGAACAACCGTATTCATCGTATCTATGAAAATGCGAATGGGGATTTGTGGTGCTTGTCTTCAAACCAACTCTATTTGTTTAAGACTAAAGAACACCGTTTTATCTATGTACAGCAGGCTTTTGCTAAAAAAACGCCTGCCAATATCGTGGTTTCGGATATTTACCCTTTGTCGAACGGGATTACTTGGACGGTCAGTAAGTTTGGAGAATGTTTTCGCTTTCAAGATGATGCGCCTCTGGATAGTTGTGAACGAATGAATTTTTTGTTTGGACGTAATGTAGATGTCAGGGATGTATATCTGGATAGTAAGGGGCATGAATGGCTGTTGACGACAAGCGGGCTTTTCTGTTATGGTGAGAATCGTCCGGTGAGTGATCTCTCTTTTAACTATGTATTCGAATGTTTGGGAAGTTTGTGGTTTACTTCATCTAATGGAAAGATGATTAACTATAAGTTGGAATCCAATAGATTGGAAAACATAGAATTTCCGGTGAAAATTAAACGTATACATAACCAGAAACTGTGGAATGATAAGATTTATTCGGCTACAGATAAGGGGATAGTGGTCACAGACTTGAAAAGCAAGGAGACGTATGTGTATACTCCTCAGGTCGTACACTCTTTTGATATAGACAAGCAAGGTCGGTTTTGGGGGGTGACAGCGGATTACAGTATATGCAGGCTGTTTGAAGATGGAGGAATTGAAATCTTCTCTTTGCCTGAAGGAGCTTTCTTTGAAGATTACCGGGTACGTTTCAAAGAGGATGCACAAGGGCAGTTGTGGGTGCTTTTCTGGGATAATAGTGAGATATTGTATTATGATGAAGCACAGCATAGATTTGTACGTCCGCAAAATGCGCCTGCTGTTGAACGTAATCTGCATGGATTTTTAGAAGATAGGCAAGGTAATATATGGTTCCGCAAGCAGAAGGGGTTGGATAAAATAACGCTTCACAAAACTCCGTTTGAGGTGGTGGATCCAGCAGAAGGCTCGGAAGTGCGTGCATTGATGAAAGACTCTCAAGGACGTATCTGGATGGGGTTCAGAAGAAGAGATATTCATCTGTTGGATTCGTTGGGAAGTGTTATCGGTTACTTGAATGCAAACGGACAAATAACCCAAACGCCAACTCATACAGGCATATTGGCATATGCTATGCTGAATGACAGTAAAGGGCGTATTTGGATAGGAACGAAAGATGACGGATTGTACCGGTTGGATCCGACAGAGAATCCCAACCGCTATGTAGTTAATCATTTCGAAGCTGATCATGAAAATCCTGATGCGTTGCAGCATGCAGCTATCTATAGCCTGTTTGAGGATAGTAGAGGAAATATATGGATTGGCACATTTGGAGGAGGAATTCATCTGTGGCAGGAGGAGGGACGTTTTGTGAATGTGAAAAGTGGGTTGGGAAATCTGGAAGACTTGAAGCCGGAGAGTATACGATATTTGTGTGAACTGCAGCCGGGGATAATGATTGTCTGTTCGCGGGAAGGACTTTTTACCTTTAATATTCGTTTTGACAAACCTTCCCAAATCCGTTTTTATCATAATGGAAAGACAGGAGAACCTTATTCGTTGAGTGAAAATGACATTGTGTCAGCCTGTAAATTGAGTAATGGAACCATCTATCTGTGTACTGCAAGTGGCGGATTGAATGAGGTGTTGTCTGACGACCTGTTGTCGGAGGATATTGCATTTCAGGTGTATTCTAAGAAACAGGGATTGGCATCTGATGCCGTCTTGTCGGCAGTAGAAGACGGAGAGGGGTGCTTGTGGTTGGCAAGTGAACGAGCTTTGACGCGTTTTAATACAGAAAACGGACAAGCAGAAATTTATGATGCTGTTCGTTTCGGAAAAGATGTGCGTTTCTCTGAAACACGCCCCTTGTCAGTGAATGGGTATGTCTATTGGGGGGCAGTGAGTGGTTATCTTAGGTTACCTATTGACAAAATAGTGAAGAGTACGTATACACCTCCATTGGTCTTTACCTCTTTGGAAATTCAACATGAACCTTCGTTTCATCGTATGGGACAGGATGGGCAGATACGCTTACAGCCTAAAGAACGGAATATAACCTTGCATTTTGCAGCGATTGACTATAGTAACGGAACCTCGCGGATTCGGTATGCTTATCAATTGGAAGGAATTGATGAACAATGGCATTATACATCGGAACCATTCGTCCATTATTCGAATTTGCCTAAAGGGAACTATCTGTTCAAACTGCGTTCAACCAATGGAAACGGGGTTTGGACAGAGAATGAACGGAAAATTGTGATTGAAGTCGAACCTTTCTTCTTTGAGAGTATGTGGGGGTATGTGACAATCGGGGTCGGAATCTTGCTGCTGTTGTTATTTGCATTTTATCTTTATTGGCGTTTTTATCTGTTGAGACACCGCTTGATTGCCGAAAAAGAGATGACTGATGTGAAGTTACGTTTCTTTACTGACTTGTCGCATGAATTGCGTACACCGCTTACCTTGATTGAAGCTCCGGTAGAAGAGATTCTTGAAGACAAGAGTCTGAGCCACCAATCGCGAAAACATCTGGAACTGGTACAGAAAAATGCTCAACGAATGTTGGTGATGTTAAACCAAATATTGGATTTCAGGAAGATACAGAATCATAAAATGCAATTGCTGTTGGAACCAACAGACGTGGCAAAGGAGTTACAGCGTATAGTGGAGAATTTCTCACCTATGGCTATACAACGAAATATCGCTCTTGAACTGCATACTCCTGAATCTCCGGTTAACAGATTGTGGATAGATCGTGATAAATTTGAGAAGATCTTTTATAACCTTATTTCCAATGCTTTTAAATATACGGAGGATGGAAAATCTATCGTAATAGTGGTATGGCAAGAGGTTGACAACGTGTATATATCGGTAAAAGATGAGGGGCATGGAATCTCTGAAAAACATCTCGAAAGTCTTTTTAAACGTTTTGAAACTATTTTGCAGAGTAACTTGTTTAAGCCTTCTTCGGGTATAGGACTTTCTTTGGTAAAGCAGTTTGTAGAACTGCATCATGGGGAGATACAGGTAAAAAGTAATCTTGGAGAGGGGAGCTGTTTTACGGTGATGTTTCGTGTTGGGCGTGAACATTTCAAGAATGAACAGATAGAGTATTGTGTGGACGATGAGATGCTTGAAAACAACATGCAAGGGTTCAAGGATGAATGTATATCAGAGAAAATGGAAGAAGAGGGAGGTGATTGTGAAGAAGACAAGCGCCCGTTGATTCTGGTAGTAGAGGATAATGACGATGTACGTTCTTTCTTATGTAGCATTTTGAATGGTCGTTACCAGACAATAGAAGCTGTAAATGGACATGATGGCTTGGAACAATGCCGGGAGTATTGGCCTGATTTGGTATTGAGTGATGTGATGATGCCTGATGTTGATGGGTATGCTCTGTTGAATGCAATCAAACGTGATGCTGACCTATATATGATACCGGTAATCCTATTGACAGCAATGACCTCTATAAATGAGCGGATACAAGGTATTGAATTGGGGGCTGATGATTATGTGACCAAACCTTTCAGCAGGAGTTATCTGTTGGCAAAAGTGGCAGCATTGATAGAACAACGAAACTTGATGAAAGCCCGTATGCTTGAATCGTTGAGTGCGGAAAAGCAAGGAGAGAAGTGTTACTCGGTAGAACCGGAAAAACCCCAGATAACGTTTGCAGATGGAAAGTTCGTGGAGCGTGCCAAAAAATTTATAGAATCGAATATGGATAATGCGGATTTGACACTGAATGATTTTACGGAGGCGATGAACATGGGGCGTACGGCTTTAAGTAACAAAATACAAGCTTTATTGGGACTCTCTCCGATGGACTTTGTGTTGGATATGCGCATGAAACGGGCATGCCAATTACTTTTGAGTAACCAATATTCGATTTCTGAAGTTGCCTATAAAGTGGGCTTTAATACTCCTAAATATTTCAGTACGATATTCAAGAGAACTTATGGAAAGACTCCTACTGAATATATGAAAGAGAGTACTGAAGGAGGGGAGGAGTGACTAATCGCGTGTGTCAGCTCCCCACATTAACTTCTCGCGCAATACATCAAAAAAGTGGTGACCATTTCGGCGTACAACACGGGTCGTTACGGGTGCCCGTCTGATGGTGATACGCGTCTTGTCGGAACAAGTTTCGCTCCGTCCGTCGATGGAAATGAGAAAGTTGTGGCTTCTACTTTCTACTTCGAGTGTGATTTCCCAATCGTCGCGAATAACCATGGGGCGTACATTCAAGCTATGTGGAGCAACGGGGGTTATTGTAATTGTTCCAGTGTGTGGTGCCATGATTGGACCACCAACACTAAGCGAATATGCGGTAGAACCTGTGGGAGTGGCAATGATGAGACCATCTGCTTGATAGGTGGTAAGATAATGCCCGTTTACAGATGCCTTGATGGCAATCATGGATGAAGTGTCTCGCTTCAGAATGGCTATCTCATTCAGTGCAAAAGGATATGCTTGTAATTTCTCGCCATCGGGGCAAACATGCAAGGTTGCTCGTTCTTCGACTTGGTATAGTCCTTCGAATATCTCAGCAAAAGCAGTGTCTATTTCTTCAGGAGAGATATCAGATAAAAAGCCCAACCTTCCAGTGTTCACTCCTAAAATGGGGATGCCGCGATGTCCTATCTGGCTGGCTGTTTTCAAGAATGTACCATCTCCTCCCATGCTGATAGCCATATGGGCTGTATAGTCTTGACCATTGGTGATGATTCCATCGGGGCGTATATGCAGATGCAACTCTTTTGTCAAGAAGTGAAAAAAGTCTTCAGCGATGTGCACCTCATGCCCGTTCTTTTTCAATAGGTTGAAAAGACGCTCGGCATGGATGGACTTTTTGGTCTGGAATGTGTTACCAAATAGGGCAAATTTCATCTTATAATGCTTTACTTTATTAAAAATATCTATCTTTTGCAATGTATATGCACGTCAATTGACTAACTTGTATTATTTTTGCAGTACATTAATTGAAATGCAAAAGTGCGATTTTTTTTTTAATTGAACAAGAAAATGGCAAAGTTAAGTGTAAATATAAATAAGGTTGCTACGATTCGTAATGCTCGGGGGGGAAATAATCCCGATATTCTGAAAGTGGCATTGGACTGTGAACGATTTGGAGCTGATGGGATAACGGTTCATCCGCGTCCGGATGAAAGACATATCCGCTATTCGGATGTATATGCATTGCGTCCGCAATTATCTACAGAATTTAATATCGAGGGATATCCGTCTGCTTCATTTATAAATTTAGTGTTAGATGTCAAACCTCATCAGGTTACATTGGTTCCGGACTCACCGGAACAGATAACATCGAATGCCGGATGGAATACAGAAGTGAACCAAGCTTTTTTGTCAGAAGTGATAGCAACCTTTAAGAAAGAGGGTATCCGTACTTCCATCTTTGTAGATGCAGATGCTCGAATGGTTGAATATGCTGCAGCAACAGGTTGTGACAGAGTTGAACTATATACAGAACCTTATGCTACAAACTATGTAATTGATAGAGATAAAGCTATTAAACCTTTTTGCGAAGCTGCTAAAAAAGCGCGTGAGTTGGGACTTGGATTGAATGTCGGTCATGACTTGAGTCTGGAGAACCTGAGATATCTGTATGAGACAATTCCTTGGATAGATGAAGCCAGTATTGGACATGCATTGATTTGTGATGCTTTGTACTTAGGGTTGAAAACTACAATTGAACAATATAAGAAATGTTTTAGCTAATAGAATTAAAGACATGATAACACTATTGATGGCACAAGCTCAGGCTGCAATTGAAGCAGGAAATGAGGTGGTAACAGAAACTGCAGTAGAAATTATTCAGAATGAAATGAGTCTATGGGATATGGCAGTAAAAGGGGGATGGATAATGATTGTGTTGGCATTATTATCTGTCGTATGCGCCTATATCTTCTTTGAACGTTTGTCTGCTTTGCATAAAGCGGACAAGGATGATCCCTTGTTTATGGACCGTATACGTGATTATATACAATCGGGGGATGTGAAATCGGCGATTAATTATTGTCGTATAACAAATTCTCCTGCAGCTCGTATGATAGAGAAGGGAATTTCACGGATGGGACGTCCTTCCTCAGATGTGCAGACCGCAATTGAAAATGCAGGAAATATAGAAGTTGCAAAATTAGAACGTCATCTTCCAGTGGTTGCTACGATAGCCAGTGGGGCACCGATGATTGGTTTCTTGGGTACGGTAACTGGTATGGTGCAGGCTTTTTGGGAAATGGCTAATGCTGGGAATAATATAGATATAACGCTGTTGTCGAGTGGAATTTATCAAGCAATGATAACGACTGTAGGGGGGCTGATTGTGGGAATTGCTGCTATGTTCGCCTATAATTATTTGGTTGGAAAGGTCGATAATATTGTGAATGAGATGGAGGCCAAAACATTGGCTTTTATGGATATGGTCAATTGATGAACTATGGCACTGAAGCGTAGAACTAAAATATCACCGGAATTCAGCATGGCTTCCATGACTGATATTATATTTTTGTTGCTGATATTCTTTATGATAACTTCAACGATGGTTTCGCCCAATGCAATTAAAGTGCTGTTACCACAGGGAAAACAACAGACCTCGGCTAAACCTTTGACGAGGGTGATTATTGATAAAGAGTTGAATTGTTATGCTGCGTTTGGGAATCAAAAAGAAATGCCTGTTGGATGGGAAGAATTGCCGGCTTTCTTGCAGGAATGTGCGGCTCGTCATCCCGAGATGTATGTAGCATTGTATGCAGATGAGACAGTTCCTTATCGTGAAATAGTGAAAGTGTTGAATATTGCGAACGAGAATCAGTTTAAAATGGTTCTGGCAACACGCCGTCCTGACAGATAGGTGTGATAAAAAACGTATGAAATGAACAAGAACCGTAAACATCAGATGGTTGGTTTGTTAGGTGCTCTCACCGTACACGTCTTTTTATTTTTGCTTCTATGGCTCGTCTTTATACGTGCTACTGAAAAAACGGGTGAGAGTGGAGTCCCCGTTGTCTTGGGGACTGATATGCAAAGTCAAGATGGGGGCGCTTATGAATTGACAGATGTGGATATCCTTACGGAACCAAAGGATGTTACAGCTCCTATTGAAACTACTGAAGCGAGTGAAATACCAGAACTAATAACTCAGGAGGATGAGGAGAGTGTGGTTTTAGACTCTCAAAAAAAAGAGCAAAAGGTTGTAGAGAAATCTGAGAAGCAGAGGAATGAGATAAAAAAAGTTGTAGCGGAACAAAAACAAAATCAGCCAACGGCAGAAGAATTGGAAGTTGAAAAACGGTTGGCAGAAGAACGTGCTGCTGCTGAGCGTGCTGCAAAAAGTGTTGCAGGAGCTTTTGGAAAAGGTAGTACAATGGAGAAGAGCAGAGGAAATGCTGATTCTGGTATTGGTAACCAGGGCTCTTCAACAGGAAACTCTGATACAGGAAAATACTCAGGAGAAGGGGGATATGGGTCTTTTGAGTTGAATGGACGTTCGTTGGGAAAAAGTGGATTACCTAAACCTCAGTATGATGTGCAAGTAGAGGGAAAAGTGGTCGTGACAATTAGAGTTAACCCTGAAGGGAAAGTTATTGCAACCTCTATTAATCGGGGTACTAATACGGCTAATCCTACGTTGCGTAAGGCTGCTGAAGAGGCCGCTCGTAAGGCTCGGTTTAATGCAATCTCAGGAAAACAGACTCAAGATGGTACAATTACTTATTATTTCAAATTAAAATAAGAGAGTTAGAATGAAAAACGTTTATTTGTTTCTTGCCGACGGCTTTGAGGAGATTGAAGCTTTGGCAACAGTAGATATTTTACGCAGAGCGGGAGTACGGGTTGTGATGGTATCTGTAATGGGAAGTAAAACAGTGTCAGGTGCCCATGGAGTGTCTGTACAAGCAGATGCGATGTTTGATGAGTGTTCTTTTTCTGACGCTTCAATGCTTGTGTTACCTGGTGGTATGCCTGGTGCCGCTAATTTGGGTAATCATGTAGGGCTTTGTTCTTTATTGAATGAGAAAAATAAGGAAAACATTGTTTTGGCTGCAATTTGTGCTGCTCCTATGGTATTTGGTGAATTAGGGCTGTTAGAAGGGAAAAAAGCTACATGTTACCCAGGATTTGAAGCGCATTTGAAGAATGCGACCTATACGGGCGCTATGGTTGAATGTGCAGGTAATATCGTTACGGCTAAGGGACCCGCTGCTGTGTGGGATTTTGCATATACGATAGCAGAGATGCTGGTTGGAACCGAGAACGTAAATGACGTGAAAGCAGGAATGCTGTTTCAGAAATGACGAAAAGATATGCAATAATTGTAGCGGGAGGAAAAGGACTGCGTATGGGAGGAGATATACCTAAGCAGTTTATTCCGATAGGGGGAATGCCTGTATTGATGCATACAATGAAGCAATTTTATTTATATGATTCATGTATTCATTTGATATTGGTGTTGCCTATGTCGCAGCAGGGCTACTGGCTTGAGTTGTGTAAGGAATACAAATTTGATATTCCTTATAAATTGGCAAATGGGGGAGAGACCCGTTTCCATTCGGTGCGTAATGGATTGGAACTAGTATCTTCGCTTGAAAATAGTTTAGTGGCGGTTCATGATGGAGTACGCCCTTTTGTGTCGAAGAGTGTTATTGGTGAATGTTTTGACATGGCTGAAAAGGTGAAGGCGGTTGTGCCTGTCGTTCCAATGATAGAGACTATTCGTCAAATATCAGACGAGATTTCATATACGGTTGATAGAGATAAATTTTGTTTGGTGCAAACTCCTCAAGTGTTTTCAGGGTTGTTGCTGAAAAGAGCCTATCAACAGCCCTATTCGAGTGGGTTTACCGATGATGCTTCGGTTGTAGAGGCATTGGGAGAGCATGTTACACTGGTTCCAGGCAATCGGGAAAATATCAAAATTACGACTCCTTTTGATTTGAAGGTTGCAAACGTTTTACTTTAATGAGTGAGTTTACAGCAAGAGATATAAAGTATTTAGCCGGAGTGGGACCTCAACGGGCTGCACTCTTGAATAAGGAATTGAACATTTGTTCTTTCCATGATTTGCTGTATTATTTCCCCTATAAATATATAGATAGGAGTCGACTCTATTATGTACACGAAATTGACGGGAATATGCCTTATATTCAATTACGTGGGCAAATATTGAGTTTTGAAGAGGTGGGTAATGGGTATCGTAGCCGGTTAGTTGCACATTTTTCCGATGGAACAGGCGTTGTGGATTTGGTTTGGTTTCAAGGGCAGAAATATGTTATTAAAAAGTACAAGGTTCGTACAGAATATATAGTTTTTGGTAAGCCTACACTCTTTGGGGGAAGGATAAATATTGCTCATCCGGATATAGATTCGTCTGAGGGTCTTAATTTGTCTGATTTGGGTTTAAGGCCGTATTATAATACAACGGATAAGATGAAACATGCAAATTTGAATTCACAAGCAATTGAAAAACTTGTTTCTAATCTGTTGTCGTTGTTGAAAGAGCCTTTGCCTGAGACGTTGCCCCAATATATGATAGAACGGCATCATCTGATGTCTTTGACAGAGGCTTTACAGAATGTACATTTTCCTAAAAATCCAGAAGCCCTTCGTCGTGCTGAATATCGTTTGAAGTTTGAAGAGTTATTTTATGTGCAACTTAATATCTTGCGTTATATGCGTGAGCGGCAGTTGCGTTACCAGGGGTTTGTTTTTGGTCGGATAGGGGATTTTTTTAATACTTTCTATAAAAGAAACTTGCCTTTTGAATTGACAACCGCTCAGAAACGGGTTATAAAGGAAATTCGTAAGGATATGGGGGGCGGTAGCCAAATGAATCGTTTGTTGCAGGGTGATGTTGGAAGCGGAAAAACGTTAGTTGCATTAATGTCCATGCTGATAGCTTTGGATAATGGATATCAAACATGTTTGATGGCTCCGACAGAGATTCTTGCAGGGCAGCATTACGATACAATCTCTCGGTTGCTTATGGGGATGAATGTTCGGGTGGAATTGTTGACCGGAAGTATTAAAGGCAAACGAAGAGAAAAGATTTTGGCGGAGATTTTGTCTGGTGATGTGCAAATTTTAATAGGAACCCATGCTGTGCTGGAAGATACGGTATCGTTTTCGAAGTTGGGGATGGTTGTAATTGATGAACAGCACCGGTTTGGAGTGGCGCAACGAGCTAAATTGTGGAAAAAAAACGTGTCGCCTCCTCATGTGTTAGTAATGACTGCTACCCCTATCCCACGTACGTTGGCTATGACTCTTTATGGCGATTTGGATGTCTCTGTTATTGATGAATTGCCTCCAGGACGTAAACCGGTACGTACAATACACCAGTTTGACAATAGACGAACAGAACTTTATGCAAATATTCGGAAACAGATAAAAGAAGGACGTCAAGTTTATATTGTATATCCATTGATAAAGGAGAGTGAACGGATTGATTTAAAGAACCTAGAAGATGGGTATCAGGTTGTTTGCGAGACATTCCCAGAGTGTGGGGTTAGCAAGATTCATGGTCAGATGAAACCTGCAGAGAAAGAACTTGAAATGCAGCGTTTTGTCGTGGGAGAGACCCAGATAATGGTGGCTACAACAGTGATAGAAGTCGGGGTAAATGTACCTAATGCGACGGTAATGGTCATTGAAAATGCAGAACGATTTGGCTTATCTCAGTTGCATCAGTTGCGTGGGCGGGTAGGACGAGGAGCTGATCAATCGTATTGTATCCTTGTTACAGGATATAAAATTAGTGAGGAGACCCGTAAGCGTGTTGATATAATGGTGCAAACCAATGATGGATTTGAAATTGCTGAAGCAGATTTGAAGTTGCGCGGACCTGGAGATTTGGAAGGAACACAGCAAAGTGGAATCGCTTTTGACTTGAAGATTGCAAATATAACTCGTGATGCTCAGTTGTTACAATATGTAAGGGAAATTGCCCGCGAAATTGTAGATGCAGATCCTGAGGGGAATTTGCCGCAAAACATGCTTTTATGGAGACAGTTAAGAGGACTTCGTAAAAGCCATGTAGATTGGTCTGCTATATCTTAAAGACAATAAATCTTGTTTTTTTTCTTCTTATGAAGAACTTTTATAGCGTTTCTTCTAAAAAAGATGTTAACGTCTATCTGTTTTTTGCGTGAAAAAAACTATCTTTGGGGAAATTTTTGTTTGAGCATTTGTAAAAGACGGTACTCGTAAGTAATGGAGAGAACTTTAGTTATCTTAAAACCATGTACGTTACAACGTGGTTTAGTTGGGGAAATTCTTAAAAGATTTGAGCAGAAAGGTCTGCATTTGACAGGACTGAAAATGATGCAGTTGACAGATGAATTACTAGATGAACATTATGCTCATCTTAGTGGTCGGTCTTTTTTTCAGCAAGTCAAAGATTCTATGATGGCAACTCCTGTAATTGTATGTTGTTATGAGGGAGTGAATGCAGTGGAAGTCGTGCGCTCCTTGGTCGGTGCGACTAATGGGCGAAATGCATTGCCTGGAACTATTCGTGGTGACTATAGTATGAGTTCGCAGGAAAATGTGGTTCATGCTTCTGATTCGGTAGAGAATGCTCAAATAGAATTGGCACGTTTCTTTAATCCTAAAGAAATATGTGCTTGGGAACCTATTGCGGCTCCGTTTTTTTATGCAAATGATGAAATTTAGTAAGATAAAAACATTAGGAAATATGATTCTGAAAGGTTTAAGGTGCTTAGTCGTTGTCGCTTTCTCTATGTTGGGGGCAAATGTTGCTAATGGGCAAGACTTAATGGCGCATCAAGCTCCTATCGAACGAAAAATGAGGCTGATAGACTCGGTTGCATTACAGCAACAGATTGTGACGGAACAATCGTTGTATCCGGCCTATTCGCTATATAATAATAGTTGGAATAATGAACGGGTTCATATATATGATGGAATAACAATTCCAGATTCATTTCGTATAGATTTGACTGGCTTTACAATGCCTTCTCCGAGTCGGAAAGTAACTTCTAATTATGGATATCGTCGTCGTTCGCGTCGTATGCATAAAGGGATTGATGTGAAAGTATATACAGGAGATACTATTTATGCAGCATTTGATGGGAAAATACGTGTGGTTGATTACGAACGCAGGGGGTATGGAAAGTATATCGTAATTCGCCATGATAATGGATTAGAAACAATCTATGGGCATCTGTCTAAACACTTGGTTGTAGAGAATCAATCTGTTAAGTCAGGAGAACCAATCGGACTTGGAGGTAATACCGGTCGTTCAACAGGTTCACATCTCCATTTCGAAACGCGTTTTTTAGGACAAGTGATTCGTCCAGATCTCTTGTTCGATTTTCCGAATCAAGATGTTACAGGAGATAGCTATTTGTTTCGTTCATCACGTTCAAATCGTGCTTCAGGTGTAGCTCTAGCTGGTGTTGCAGAGGATGGTGAAGTGCGTTACCACAAGGTCCGTTCGGGTGATACATTGTCTAAAATCTCCAAACGACATGGCGTTTCCATTGATCGTTTGTGTAGACTAAACAATATTGGACGTAAGACAATATTACGTATAGGTCAATTGATTCGGTATTCTTAATCAATAATATGGGTTTTGTTGATATGAACTATAAATTTCTTGTAGTTTAGATGGAAAGTATGGATACAAATAAACAATTTGAACAGGTTATGGGGTGTTGCCGTGAACTGTTCTCCAAAAAATTGCATGATTATGGTGCAGCATGGCGTATAATGCGTCCGGTTTCAGTGACAGATCAGATATTGATTAAGGCAAATCGAATCCGCAGTTTGGAAATAAAAGGCGTTAGTTTGGTCGGTGAAGGGATTCGCCCCGAGTTTGTAGCTATCGTGAATTATGGAATTATTGGTCTTATCCAATTGGAATTAGGATATTCGGATAGAGATGATATGTCTTCTGAACAAGCATTGGAATTGTACGATAAATATGCGCAAAAGGCATTGCAATTGATGAAAATAAAGAATCATGATTATGATGAGGCTTGGCGTAGTATGCGTATCAGTTCTTATACCGATTTGATATTGATGAAGATTTATCGTACAAAGCAAATAGAATCTTTATCGGGAGAAACATTAGTCTCTGAAGGAATTGATGCAAACTATATGGATATGATAAATTATGCCGTATTCGGATTGATAAAACTTGATTTTGGAGAGTAAGACTTTACATATAGTTGCGATTGTATGGGTGAATCTCTGCCGATTGTTGTTGGCAGGGGTATTTATCTTCTCAGGGTTCGTTAAGGCTAATGACCCGTTGGGCTTTATGTATAAATTGTCGGATTATGCTCACGCCTTTAGGTTGTCAGAATATATTTCTGATAATATGTTGCTGCTTTTAGGAGTTTTTATTTCAATTTTAGAGTTTTTGCTTGGGGTTTATCTTTTGTTTGGTATTCATAGACGAATTGTCCCTTTCGTCTCATTTATAATGATGCTGATAATGACCCCATTGACCCTTTATTTGGCCTTAAAGAATCCGGTAAGTGATTGTGGTTGTTTTGGAGATGCTGTAGTATTGTCTAACTGGGAAACTTTTATTAAAAATGCAATATTATTGGTGGCTTCTATTTCTGTGTGGTGGGGGCGAGAGTTAATTTCTCGTTGGATTACTCCACGTGGAGAATGGTTGGTCTCATGGAATGCTGCGCTATATATATGTTGTTTTGCTTATTATTGTTTTTTATATTTGCCGGTATTTGATTTTCGTCCGTACCGGATAGGTACAAATATAAGGGAAAGCATGCAGCTTCCAGAAGAAGATGAGGATTCTGCTTTTGAGACATTCTTCATAATGGAACGTGAAGGAGTGCGTCGTGAATTTGCAGCTGAAGAATATCCTGAGGATTCTACATGGAGTTTGGTTGATACTCGTTTGGTGGTAAAGGGAGAAGATAAGAGAGCTGTTATTCAAGATTTCAGTATGACTCTATCCGATACAGAAGAGGATTTGACAGAATTGGTCGTACAAGATACGGGGTATGTTTTTTTATTAGTCGCTTATCAGTTAGAGAGTGCTGATGATGGATATGCTGATTTGGTGAACGACCTATATGACTATTGTTTGGAATACGGGTATCCTTTTTATGCTTTGACTGCTTCAGGAAATTCACAAATAGAACTTTGGTGTGATAAGACAGGAGCAGAATATCCATTCTGTCATGTGGATGATATTACATTGAAAACAATGGTGCGTAGTAACCCAGGGTTGATATTGTTGAAAAATGGAGTTGTGGCTAATAAGTGGAGTTGTCGGGCTATACCTGATGATTTTGAGTTGACGGAACCACTTCAAAATATAGATTTAGGGGAGGTCCAATCTTACAGCGTCATTCGTAAGATTACCATATCTGTCTTATGGTTTGTAGGTTCTTTGATATTGATCTTTTTACTTGATCACATAGGTCGTCTTTGGACACGTTTTCATAATAAAGCAAGAGAGAAAGGCGAAGAGGGAGGGCTTTGATTGAGATGTAGTGGAAAAACTAATTTATAATAATAATTGATTAAAAGTAAATAAAATGAGAAAAAACATTGTTGCCGGAAACTGGAAGATGAATAAAACTCTTCAAGAAGGAATTGTTCTGGCTAAAGAATTGAATGAAATGTTGGTGGCAGAAAAGCCCAATTGTGATGTTGTAATTTGTACTCCGTTTATTCATCTTGCTTCTGTGGCTTCTATCATTGATGCAAGTGTGTTAGGTCTTGGTGCAGAGAATTGCGCAGATAAGGTTTCAGGAGCTTATACAGGCGAAGTTTCTGCTGAGATGGTTGCTTCAACAGGTGCTCAATATGTGATTTTGGGACACTCTGAACGTCGTGCTTATTATCATGAAACAGTTGAAATACTTGAGGAAAAAGTCAAATTGGCTTTGGCTAATAATCTTCAGCCAATATTTTGTATAGGTGAAGTAGAAGCAGAACGTGATGCAAATAAGCAGAATGAAGTGGTTGCAGCTCAGTTGGCTTCTGTATTTTCTTTGTCTGCCGAGGATTTTTCTAAGGTTATATTGGCTTATGAGCCTGTTTGGGCTATTGGGACAGGAAAAACAGCCACTCCCGAACAGGCGCAAGAGATTCATGCCTATATCCGTTCATTGGTGGCTGATAAGTATGGTGCAGAGGTTGCTGATAATACATCAATACTTTATGGCGGAAGTTGCAAGCCTTCTAATGCGAAGGAATTGTTTGCTAACCCCGATGTTGATGGTGGCTTAATAGGTGGGGCTGCTTTGAAAGCGTCTGATTTCAAAGGGATTATAGATGCTTTTAAGGTGTAATAAACTTTTGGGTAGCTTCCTCTGTATTTACAGGGGAAGCTTACCTTCTATAAATGTGTATTCTAAATCTCTATATATCAAATGAGACTTCTTAAAATATTGAGTGTTGTTGGTCTATTTTTTATGCCAGGATATTTAATGGGACAGCAAGTTCATATATTGGACCACTTGATGATGACAATCCCCAATGAGGGGAGTGTGATTATTTATCAAGATTCCCGAATTAGAAATCTGTTAGGTACAGCCCTTGATATTGATGAGGAAACAGGTGAACGTAAAACACAGAAAATTGCAGGGTTCCGTGTGCAGGTGTACGCTGGTAATAATTCGCAACGTGCTCGTACGGAGGCTTTGCAGGTAGGAGAGAAGGTGAAGGAACTATTTCCTCAATATCAAGTTTATACGGTCTTTGTTTCTCCCCGTTGGCTTTGTCGTATAGGTGATTATCGAACTATAGAAGAAGCAGATGCTGTGATGCGTGAATTGAAGGAGTGTGGGGCGTTTAAAGAACTTTCAATCGTGCGTTCACTCATAGAACTATAAGAATTTGAGGTGATGACAGAACAAGAAAACGAAATATTGCAGAATGTTGAAGAACTAAAGTATCACTATAGTCATATTTTGGCATTGTTGGGAGAAGATGTAGCACGTGAAGGTTTGCTTAAGACTCCGGAACGAGTAGCTAAGGCTATGCTTACTCTTACACGTGGATACCATCAAGATCCATGTGCTGTACTTAATTCAGCAAAATTTAAAGAGGATTATCGCCAAATGGTAATCGTAAAAGATATCAATTTCTATTCATTATGTGAACATCATATGTTGCCTTTTTATGGAAAGGCGCATGTTGCTTATATTCCCAATGGATATATAACAGGATTAAGTAAGATTGCTCGTGTCGTAGATATATTTTCGCATCGTCTTCAGGTACAAGAACGTATGACTACTCAAATAAAAGAGTGTATTCAGCAGACGCTTAATCCGTTAGGAGTGATGGTCGTTATTGAAGCAAAGCATATGTGTATGCAGATGCGTGGAGTAGAAAAACAGAATTCAATTACAACAACATCTGATTTTACCGGAGCTTTTAATCAGGCAAAAACGCGTGAAGAATTTATGGACCTGATTCAGCGTCGAGGGATATAATCGATGTTGAGGAAGATGATAATATAAAAGAGGAGTGGCATGCCACTCCTCTTTTATATGGTAAAAATCCAATTTCCGTTGAATGTTCTTAGGCGTTAACGGTTCTTTTCTCTTGGATTCTGGCTTTTTTGCCAGTAAGTTTGCGGAGATAATAAAGCTTAGCTCTACGAACCTTACCAATCTTGTTGACAGTAATGCTGTCAATAGCAGGTGACTCTAAGGGGAAAATACGCTCTACACCTACAGTTCCTGACATTTTGCGTACGGTGAAACGTTTCTTCTCTCCATGACCGCAAATTTTGATAACAACACCGCGATACATCTGAACACGCTCTTTGTTACCCTCAACGATACGATATGCTACGGTAATTGTATCACCCGCTTTAAACTGAGGGTGTTCTTTGCCTGTAGCAAATGCTTCTTCTGCAATTTTAATTAAATCCATATTCCTTTTATTAAATTGTTAGATCGTTACTACGCAACATGTCATATATCTCTTCTGTCTGACAGCGATTGCGCGAAAGCGGGTGCAAAGTTACTAATATTTGAGAAGAAAGCAAAACTTACCGAACTTTTTTTGTAAGAAAATGGATTTTAGCCCTCTATATAGTGTGTTATTTAATGGGGGATAGGGCTTTGATTTTTGCGAATTTATTCAAAATAGAACGTGAGCATAATCATGCGGCCTTGTGCTTTTTCTATAGAATCGGTGAATTTTATGAGAGATTTGTCAATTAAATCATCTCGTTTCTTTTCAATAAGGTTACTTAAGGCGAAACAGAACTTTAACTCAGGGATGAGCTTGAAAAAAGGCAGATAAAAGTCGCATCCCATGCCTATTTCAAGATAACAATCAAAAGCTTTAAGTTTTAAAGCTTGTTGGTTTTTGTTGGTTAACGAAAGGGTTGGGTTCACTCCTGCAACTAAAAAAGGACGATAGTTGTTAAAGCGTGGTGCACTGAACTTTAAGTTGATAGGAAGTGCTAATAGCGTAGACTTCATTACTTGTCGGTATTCCTCTCCGCTATTTTGCTCGTGGAATGTGACATTACGTTGACCAAAATATAATGAAGGTATTACGCGTAAAGCAAGATTTTCAGTCAAATATGCCTCTGCCAATACACCGACACTGAATCCTGGACTATATTCGGCAATATCGGCAAACCATGATTCGCCTTCTTCTGTGATAAAGCCATTATTTGCAAATTCCAAATCTTGGCTATGCACTCCGATGAAAAAACCATAGTGTAATCGTCGTTGGTCTATATATGGGCGATGTTGCAATTTCTTCTCTTGAGCTGTTAATAATAGACAAGAGAGTAACATATTTAATATAAGTAAATAACGTCTCATTCATCAAGCGGCTTTTATGAAATAACGTATGAGCTTTATGGTTATTGTTTAGGTGATATTTTTTTCTGTGCGGCAAATAGTATTCATATAAATTCTTTAGACAGATTATAAATAGAGATAATAATGGCGAAAATATGTGGTAGTCTCAACCAAAACTGCTAAATTTGCAGTGAATTTATTAGTACTAATAACTTAAATAATAAAGAAAATGGCTTACGTAATTAGTGACGATTGTATCGCATGCGGTTCTTGCATTAGCGAATGTCCTTCTGAGGCTATCTCTGAGGGTGAAAAGTATTCTATTGATCCTGACAAGTGTATTGAATGTGGTGCTTGCGCTGACGCATGCCCTTCTGAAGCTATTAGCTTGGGATAACTTTAGGGGTCTTGACTTATGACTTATGGAGCTGTGCTTGCACAGCTCTTTTTTATGCCTTTTTTAAAAAAAGGATTATTATCGTATAGAGTTGATAAAAAAAGACGTAAGTTTGACAAACTTACGTCTCTTACAAATTAGATACTTTCACTTGATATATTACAGAATCTTTGTTAGCACTTTTTCGCATTTAGCGATATCGTTAGGTCGGATAACTATATTGGCGTTTTCACCTTGGGCGAAGGCATACATATACTCAATGAAAATCTCTTCTTCTGCTAACTGATCAAGGATTCCGGCCAGCGAACCAGTAACGTCGGGACAAGAGATACATATTACATCAGTCAGCATCACAGCGAAGTTTGCTCCCCGAAGAACTTCTACGGCTTTTTCTACATCAGAAACAATCAGACGTAGAATCCCGAATTCGGTAGTCTCAGCCATACTGAATGCATGCATATTGATTCCATTGGTTGCCAAAACTTTGGTTACGTTATTGATTCTTCCGGTCTTGTTCTCAAGAAATACGGATACTTGTTTGATTGTCATATTGTTATGGGTTTAAAGTTACTTCAGATTTCGGTTGTCTATCACGTGTTTGCCTTTGCCTTGACTGCGCTCGATGCTATTCGGTTCCATCAGTTTTACGTCTGCTCCAATAGAAAGCACACTCTTTAGCTTGTCGCTTAATCGTTTTTTCATAGCCAACATGCTGCCGATGTCGTCACTGAAGTAGTCGCGGCGTACTTCGACTTGAACTTGCAAGGTGTCGAGGTTGTTTACACGGTCAACTATGAGCATGTATTGTGGTTCGAACTCTGGCATCTCAAGAATAACGCTTTCTACCTGTGATGGGAATACGTTAATGCCTCTAATTATAAGCATGTCATCACTTCTGCCGACAATGCGCCCCATTCTTACGGCTGTACGTCCGCAGGCGCAAGTTCCTTCCATCAGAGTGCAGAGATCCTTAGTGCGATAACGCAACACGGGCATCCCCTCCTTTGTTAATGTGGTAAACACCAGCTCTCCTTGCGTTCCATAAGGTAATTGTTCTAACGTATCGGGGTTGATAATCTCAGGATAGAAGTGATCTTCACAGATATGTGAGCCATTCTGTTCTTGGCATTCGTAAGAGACACCAGGTCCCATGATTTCGCTTAGACCATAGATGTTATACCCCTTTAATCCTAAACGATCTTCAATTTCTTTGCGCATGTTCTCAGTCCAAGGTTCAGCTCCAAAGGCTCCGATGCGTAGACCTATGTCTTCTTTGCCTAATCCCATTTTTTCTAATGTTTCAGCTAAATAGAGTGCGTATGAGGGTGTACATGCTATACCGCTGATTTTTAAGTCGCGGATAAGGCGAATATGTTTTTCTGTATTGCCTGTCGATGTCGGAATCACTGTTGCACCAATATTCTCTACTCCATAATGTGCCCCCAATCCACCGGTAAACAGCCCATAACCATAGGCTACAGAAAAAGTATCGTTGCGAGTTACACCATAAGCAGTAAGGCATCGTGCCATCACCTCCGACCATACAGCCAAATCTTTACGGGTATAGCCTACAATCGTGGGATTACCAGTCGTTCCACTGGAGGCATGTACACGTACAATCTCTGAGGGAGGAGCAGCTTGCAAACCATATGGATAGTTGTCACGCAAGTCTTGTTTGGTTGTGAAAGGCAGTTTCACAATATCGTTGATGCTACGTATGTCTTCGGGTGAGAGGTCCATCTCCTGCATCTTATTTCTGTAAAAAGGAACATTATGGTAAACGTATGTCACCAATTTTTGGAGTCGTTTGCTTTGTAACGCATGCATTTCGTCGCGACTCATACATTCTTTGTTAGGATTCCAAATCATTCTGATTTATGTTTTATAATTTATGATTATGTCAGTTGTATTCTAAAACTTTCACAAACGATGGTCTTCATGAAAAGCACGCATTCGTTCTTCCATTACAGGATAAAGTTCTTCTCTCATTCTCGAAGTACAAGCGCGTACTCCCTGCTGATTGCTACCTGTAGTAGAAAGGTTGATACTGCTCACACCATAATAGAGTAGCTCTTTCAATAAATCACCTCCACTCATTTTTCCGTAACCGATGGTGAAGAAGAAGCCATCGCCAACCACTTGGGTCGCATCGTAGTCATAGACAATATGGAAACCGTTGCTGGTGAATATTCTTTTCATCTTTTCAGCTCGTATTGCATATTCACGAGTTTCCTCTACAAAGTTGATTTTTCCCTCAGTGGATAGGCGGAGCATTTCTGCGTATGCATATTGTGTCGAAGCCGTACAACCTGAAGTTATCATATAAAGGATAGATGCTATCAATGTTTGTCCAAACACACCTGCATCTTTATACCTTTCGGCAAGGGCTGGGTAATGACGCTCAAAGAGTCGGTCGCTGATGCAAGTAAGTGCCATACGTTGTCCGGCATAACTGAATATTTTTGAAGATGAAAGCATCAGGATGTAGTTGTCTGTATATTTGGCAACCGTTGGTGGATATGGAGGTTCGAAAGGATGTCCCAAATCCCGCCGGAAATCCATGCAAAAGTATGCCAAATCTTCCATCACAATGACGTCGTACTTTGTCGCTAACTCACCAATGATAGCAAGTTCTTCCTCTTCCAAGCATATCCATGCAGGATTGTTAGGATTGGAATAGATGATAGCTGCAATGTCTTTGGCTTGCAACATCTCTTCCAGTTTATCTCTTAGTGCTTCACCACGATATGGGTAAATGTCAAATTCCACCCACTCTACACCAATTACTCTCAATTGTGATTTTTGGATGGGAAATCCCGGGTCGATGAAGAGTACTTTGTTCTTTCCCGGCAAGCGTTGAGTACAAGCAATGAAAGAACCGAACGAACCGGCTACACTACCTACTGTAGGGACACATGAACGGGGAGAAATATCTATATCAAGGAACGCTTTTACAAAACGTGAAGCTGCTTCTTTCAGTTCAGGTACACCTGCAGCGGCAGGATATTGAGCCCCTACGCCACGGTCGAGAGCCGCTTTCTCAGCCTCTACTCCCAGTTGATTGATTGGTAGTCCTGGTGAACCTTGATCCATACGGATAAAAGGGATGCCTGTCTCTTTCTCTAAATATTGGGCAACCAACAACACTTCGCCAATGGTTGCTTGCGAAAGGTCAGCAACATGACATGCTTGAGCTGCCTTTTCTACTAATTCCTCACTGAATATCTTCATCGTAGTCTATTTTACTGCTTGCAGACCTAAGTCGAATGCCCTCAGGTTGGCTTCTACTATTTTTTCGCCTTTGCTGGCAAATACACGGGAAATACTTTCTCGTAACTGTTCAGGGCTAAGAATTTCTATGTATTTGGCAGCCATTCCTAATAGGATGACGTTTGCACTTTTGGGTAAACTGTTTTCTTTGGCTACATCTTCGATGGGAAGTATTGCAACGTGTGGGAAATTGGTCAACTCTTCCATTAAACTCTCTTCCTGTGGATAGTTGGAGATGTTTTTGAATGTGTGTGAAGAAGTCACAATCCAACTATCCTTATTAATATAAGGAATATAGCGCAATGCTTCCATTGGCTCCATTGAAATAATGAGGTCTGCAGCCCCTTGTTTGATGAGGTCTGAGTAGATGGTTTCGGTAGAGAGACGTAAGTTTGACTGAACGTCTCCTCCACGTTGGCTCATGCCATGTACTTCAGCCTGTTTCAAATTAAGGTTTGCAGCAGTGGCGGCGTCGCCAATGATGGTGGCAATGGTGAGGATTCCTTGTCCTCCCACACCGGCAAGTATGATGTCTTTTTTCATGTTACTTCTTCTTGTTTCTCAATTTTCGTTGGAAAGTCTGCATGCATTCGCGTCGGGGAATGATGACAGATACGCCTTTGTATTCAATCTCTTCGCGGATAACGCGGGTTATCTCCTCCATATTCTTGGGTAATGGTACGACAACTCTCACGTGCTCGGGTGTCAGACCAAGACCTAAACAGATGGCTTCGAACTTGTTGGTGCCGGCAGAGTCTTGTCCACCTGTCATGGCGGTAGTTAAGTTGTCAGAGATGATAACGGTGATGTTTGCATTGTCGTTGATAGCATCCAGTAAGCCGGTCATACCTGAATGGGTGAAAGTGGAGTCGCCAATCACAGCTATAGCAGGATATACACCAGCGTCTGCAGCTCCTTTTGCCATAGTGATGGAAGCTCCCATATCCACGCAACTGTCGATGGCTCGGAAAGGCGGTAATGCACCTAATGTATAACATCCTATGTCACCAAAAATGCGTGCACCTTCATATTCTGCCGCCACCTTGTTCAGCGCATCATACACATCGCGGTGACCACATCCTTGGCAAAGGGCAGGCGGGCGTGGCATTACATTTTGTGCGGTTGCATAAATCTGTTCTTTATTGACGCCTAAGGCAGCTCCCACATTATCAGGAGTGAGTTCGCCCATGCGTGGAAGTTCCCCTGTCAAGCGCCCTTTGATAGGGTAGTCGGTGCCCAACAGACTTTTCACTTGTTCTTCTACCAATGGTTGTCCGTCTTCTGCAATGAGCAAGGACTCACATTGTGTTGCCAACGACTTGATGGCGGTTTCCGGTAATGGATACTGTGATATTTTTAAAATCGGAATGTCCATTCCTGTTGTGATGTTTTCCATTACATAGTTATGGGCAATGCCACAGGCGATGACACCTACAGGGGACGTAGAAGACGATTTATGAGTGGTGACTTCTATGTTTGCCTGGTTTTCGTGACTTGTAGTACCTGATTTGTCACTTCCGATTTGTTGCTTGCAACTGTTATAAGGCGATGCTTCTGATGAAGCAAGCAATTCTCCTTGTTTGTCCACCAATGAGGCATATTGTCTGCGTGCATTGACTGGCAGAAGCACCCAATGGGTACGGTCAGTCTCGGGGTTTAATGCATTTTGTTTTATGGGTTCTTTTACAACTACACCTGCACGCGAATGCGCCAACCGGGTTACCACACGCATCAGTATGGGTAGTTTCAGCCGTTCTGAAAGTTCGTAGGCATATGCCATCATGTCGTAAGCCTCTTGTTGCGTAGAAGGTTCAAGGATAGGAATCATCGCAAATTTTCCATAGAAGCGCGAGTCCTGCTCGTTTTGCGATGAATGCATAGAAGGGTCGTCTGCCGCCAGTACTACCAGTCCTCCGTTTACGCCTGTGATGGCAGAGTTGATAAATGCATCGGCTGCTACGTTCATACCTACATGTTTCATACACACTAGTGCGCGCTTGCCGGCATAAGCCATACCTAATGCTGCTTCCATAGCGGTCTTCTCGTTAGTGCACCAACGGCTCCGCACTTCAGGTGCATGTGCCTGAATATATTCAGTAATTTCAGTAGAGGGGGTGCCAGGATAAGCGTACACACCGCTGATACCAGCGTGTATGGCTCCTAAAGCAATTGCCTCGTCACCCAAAAGTAGTTTTCTTTCAATCATATATGTTTTTTTATGGAGTAAATGAGCGTGCTCTTTTTGCCCTCCTTTTATTCTTTTATTATATTGGCTGAATCTGCATCATTTAGTACAGGAAATTTTTTTCGGAAGAGTTCCAACTTCTCCATGTCTATAGTTGCAGAAACTTCACTCACTTTGCCATGTTGGCAAGCTGCAATGGTTTTTCCATAAGGGTCAATGATAACACTTCCACCGCAGTATTCACAAGATGGGTCAATGCCCACTCTGTTTACGCCGGCTACATAACATTGGTTCTCAATGGCGCGGGCAATAAGTAAGGCATTCCATGCTTCAATTCTTGGGGTAGGCCAACTGGCCACATAGAGAATCATGTCATAGTCTCCTCGGTTGCGTGCCCAAATGGGAAAACGCAAATCATAGCAGACTTCTAGCAAAATGCGTACACCGCGCCATTCCACAACGACCCGTTTTTCTCCAGGAGTAAAATGTAAGTGCTCTCCGCCATATGTGAAAAGGTGTTTTTTGTCGTAGTAGGTAACCTCGCCTCCGGGTTTTACAAAATAGAAACGATTATAAAATTGTCCGTCCATTTCGGTGGCAACACTACCTGCAATGGCGGCATTACGAAGATTGGCTTGTTGCTTCATCCACTCCAATGAAGCGTTGTTTGCCTCGGCTATACCTTTGGGATTGGTACAGAACCCCGTGCTGAACATCTCGGGTAATACATATAAGTCAGCCTCTGGTTGTCGTGCAAATGCAGTTTCACATCGGTGGTGATTCTCTACAGGATTTCCCCAACTGATATCTTGTTGTAGAATGACAGTTTTCATTGATTTGAATATGGTATTTGAATTTCTTACAAAAATACAACCTTTTTCATCAACTGCCAAATTTTTGATAATTAAAATAAGTTGGTGGTGTATTATCCGTAGAAGTAAGTCATATAGTAGTAGTTGATGGGTCGTTAAGACAACGATGCGAGAACTTAAAAAGGGCATGCTCTATTTTAAGCACGCCCTTTTCAGGTTCTCGCTATTTAATGCGGTTATTTTAAGAGAGATAGTGTCTCTTTGATGCGTCTCATAGCTTCTACAATATTTTCGTCAGAAGTGGCATAGCTCATGCGGATGCACTCCGGACTTCCGAATGCTCCTCCTCCAACGCAGGCAACATGTCCGACTTCGAGTAAAAACATTGCGAGGTCAGCTGCGTTGTTGATACTCTTTCCGTTATAACTTTTTCCGAAGTAAGAGTCACATTTGGGGAATAGGTAGAATGCTCCTTGTGGTATGTTTACCTCGAAACCGGGGATATCTTTTGCCAGCTCGACAATCAAGTTTCTGCGGCGCTCAAATGCTTGGCGCATCTCTTCTACAGGGGCTTGTGTGCCGGTGTAGGCGGCTTCTGCGGCTTTTTATGAAACCGAGCAGGGACCTGAGGTGTATTGTCCTTGCAACTTGTTGCATGCTTTGACAATCCATGTAGGACCGGCAATGAATCCGATTCTCCATCCGGTCATTGCATAAGCTTTAGAAACTCCGTTTACAATCACCACATTGTCGCGTACTTCGGGGAATTGGGCTATGCTTTGGTGTTTGCCGATGTAGTTGATATGCTCATATATTTCATCAGCAATGACGTATATTTGTGGATGTTTTGCCAATACAGCGGCAAGTCCTGCCAACTCTTCTTTGCTGTATACCGAACCGGTGGGGTTTGAAGGCGAGCAAAGTATCAGTGCTTTTGTTTTTGGAGTGATGGCAGCTTCAAGTTGGGAGGGGGTAATCTTGAAATCTTGTTCAATTCCGGCGCTGATGATAACGGGAGTTCCGTCTGCCAGTTTAACCATTTCAGGGTAGCTCACCCAATATGGGGCGGGTACGATTACTTCGTCTCCTTCACCAACTAATGTCATGATGACGTTGCATACCGATTGTTTGGCTCCATTTGAACACGAAATCTGCTCAGGCGTATACTCAAGATTGTTTTCGTTCTTCAGTTTTGCAACGATGGCATTGCGCAAAGCCGGATATCCCGGCACGGGTGAGTAGCGTGAAAAGTTTTCATCTACAGCCTGTTTGGCTGCTTCTTTGATGTGGTCGGGTGTGTTGAAGTCTGGTTCTCCGACGCTAAGATTGATGACATCGATACCTTGAGCTTTAAGTTCATTGCTCTTTTGTGACATGGCAAGCGTCTCTGATGGTGAGAGACGTTGCAGGCGTTGTGATAGTTCGTTCATATGTATGCGTTTATTGTTATTTCCCTTAATTTTATTAGTAACTTTCCGCAGAGACTTAGTCTTCGAAGTGTAACGTGTGTCCCATGCGGTCTTGTTTGGTCTTCAGATAGCGCACGTTGTATTGGTTGGGCGCTATTTCTATGGGTACGATTTCTTGAATTGTCAATCCGTATGCTTCCAATCCAATGCGTTTTACCGGATTGTTTGTCAACAGTTTCATACGGTGTACTCCGATAGAGCGTAGGATTTCAGCTCCAACTCCATAGTCTCGTTCGTCTGCCTTGAATCCTAAACACAGGTTGGCATCTACGGTGTCATAGCCCTCTTCCTGTAGCTTGTAGGCGCGCATCTTATTCATCAATCCGATGCCTCGTCCCTCTTGGTTCAGATATACGATGACGCCTTTCCCCTCTTTCTCTATCATCTCCATGGCTTGATGCAGTTGCGCACCACAATCGCACCTGCACGAACCTAAAATGTCTCCTGTTGCGCAAGAAGAGTGTACGCGCACCAATATGGGTTCGTCTTCATTCCATGTGCCTTTTATCAGTGCCATGTGTTCCAGTCCGTTAGACTTTTGTTGGAAGGGAATTAGTCTGAAGTGTCCGTGTTCGGTAGGCATGTTGACTTCTACTCCTCTCTCTACCATCGATTCTTGTTGTAGGCGGTAGGCAATCAAGTCGCGTATGGTTATAATTTTGATGCCGAACTCTTTGGCTACTTGTTGCAGTTGGGGCATTCGTGCCATGGTGCCGTCTTCGTTCATTATTTCAATAAGGGCGGCAGCTGGGCGGAGTCCTGCCAGTCGGGCAAGGTCGATGGCTGCCTCGGTATGTCCGGCACGACGGAGCACTCCCTTGTCTTGGGCATAAAGAGGGCTGATATGTCCCGGTCTTCCGAATGTGGCGGGGGTCGATGTCGGGTCAGCCAATGCCTGTATGGTGGCAGCTCGGTCTGCTGCTGATACACCGGTTGTACACCCTTCAAGTTTGTCTACCGTTATCGTGAAGGGGGTTCCTAATATGGATGTGTTGTTGCTCACTTGGTGTTGCAGCTCCAGCTCTTCGCATCTCGATAGGGGAAGGGGGGCACACAACACACCGCGTCCATGGGTGACCATGAAGTTTACTTTCTCGGGAGTGATTTTTTCCGCGGCAATGATGAAGTCTCCTTCATTCTCACGGTCCTCGTCGTCTACGACGATGAGGAACTTCCCTTCGCGGAAATCATCGATAGCTTCTTCGATAGTGTTCAGTTTGAATGTATCCATTATATATAATATGTTCTTGTTGAATGCGATTACAATTGTTCGATTCTTGTTCTTATCTCATCACTTGTTTTCACAATTTCCTTCAAGTCTTTGTCTAACCTGAGTCCGAAAAACCATATGCGGAAATAGAAAATCAATCCGACGGGTATTATCAAACCTATCAGGATGTTCACCCAAAGGAATCTTGAGGGACTCTTGTGGGCATTGGTCGACAGGATGGGGTAGTTGTTCAACGTGTTCAAGATGACTCCGTCTTTGCTGTTCGATAGTTCTTCGATTATCGACTCCAACTCGAGGTTGAGGTCGTGTATGACGTGGTCGATGCTGTTGTTTGTGAATATCTTGAAATAGTTGGGCGGGCGGTTAAACCGCTTGCTTTGTGCATACTCCCTGCTGGTAGCAATCAAGCTTTCCAATCGTTGGCTGACGCGTGGGTAGTCGGGGTCTTCGATGATGACCTCCTTCTTGAATATATGGCGTTTGGCGCGTAAGCCGAACAGCTTCATGAAGAAGTTCTTGTAGACATCCATGTTGAATACCACCGAGTCGTTGTTCGCTTTGTAGGTGAGGAAGGCTCCCAAGGGGGCAAGTATCAGGGTACTTATCCACATGCCAAACCACATCTGTAGTTCTCCTTCGCGTGCCATCTTGGTGCTTGTGTTGTCGATGACATAGTAGAAGATAAACAATACAACCGAGATGATTACCGGCATTCCCAGTCCTCCTTTTCGGATGATGGCACCCAACGGTGCTCCGATGAAGAAGAAGAGGATGCAAGCCAGTGACAGGGTGATTTTCGTCCACCAGTCTTTCCAGTGCCGGCGTATCTTTTTGTCTCCATCGCTTGTGGCAAACGATTTCATGCTCAAGTCTGAACTTTGTGTCTGCACCCGGGTGAGGGCTGATTGCAACAGGTTTTCGCGTTTGCTCAGGCTTTGTGCACGGAAAAGACTGTCTATGTTGATGGGGACTTGGCTCTTTTCCAGGCGGGTAGAATCTGCTGCATTGAGCTTGACAGGACGATATACCCGTTCTTTGGCATCGGCATAATAGCTTCTGCCGATGCTGTCAGTCTCTGTAGCCATCGAGTCGATGCTGTGTTTCAGCTCTGCCATGTTCTTGCTTGCCGACTGGTTGCTGAGCAATCCGGCATCCATCACGTTGAAGTTGGCATCAAACTCTATCAGCGAATGTTTTTCGCGGAAGGTCTCACGGCGGTAGGGCACATTTCTCGAGCGTGTGTTTTGCGAGCGCAGGTTCTCAAATTGTTCACCGTTGTAGAGGTGCAGTTGCAGGTACCTTTTGTCGGCGGTCATCTCCATTCGTCCCGAGTCGGCAACGATGATGTGGGCATCTTCAAATCCGTCAGAAAAGTTGTAAATCATCACTTCGCGCAACATGCCGCTTTGCTTGTCTTTCTCTTTCACGTAGATGTTGTATCCCTCTATCTGGTCATAGAAAACCCCTTCCGGAATGTCCAGTTCGGGTGATTTCTGCTTCATTGAGAATATCAGGGCATAGAGCTTTACGGTGGCTTGGGGACCCACTACGTTTTGGAAGTAAAAGGAGAGTCCGGCTATCAGCGTCACCAGGATGATGAGTGGGCGCATCACCTTTATCAGGGATATGCCTGCGGCTTTCATCGCCAGCAATTCGCATCGCTCGCCAAAATTTCCGAAAGTGATAAGGGTTGCCAATAAGATGGCTAATGGGAGTGACATGGGGATAAGGGTGACTCCCGAGTAGAAAAAGAATTGGGCGAGGACGCTCATCTCAAGACCCTTTCCCACCAGCTCGTCCACATATCTCCACAGGAACTGCATCATGAAGATGAAAAGGCAGATGAAAAAGGTGCCTGTCAAAAGCAGGGCAAAACTCTTTATGATGAATATATCTAACTTCTTTATGCGAAACATGTGGGTTGTTATCGTATGTGGGCAAACTATTTGCGCTGCAAAGTTACGATAAAAAGAGTATTATACCCCTATGTTTTTATTATTTTTATAGAAAATATAGGGGTCTAATCTTAAAAAAGACAATTCGTTTGTCGAATTTCGACATTGCCGGTTGTTATAAAGGGGTACTTTTTTATATGCCGCAATTGCGTTGTAGTATGTTCACCTCAAAATCCCACAATTCTCTCAGTTCTTCCTCTTCTTCTGCGTTTTCGGCAAAATCGGTCACTAATAGGGTGTAGTCGCCGGTCAGTTCGTTTTGGTTGATGCGGAATTCAAAATAGCTTTTCGGGTCTTCGTCTTCCAACCAGTGGAAGCGCACGAATGAGCCGTTGCGCGAATGGGTGAGCTCTGCTTGCTTGACTTCGTCTTCGCTCCATCGGAAAGTGTATATTTTCTCTTCTGCTGTAACTTCCTCAGCCAACCAACTTTGCAGCCCTAAGGGGGTGCTGATTGCTTCCCAAATGATGGGTTGGGAGGCAGTGTTCATCATGTATTCGATACAAAATTTGTTTTTTGTCATAAATAGGTGTGTTTTCGTTTGCGGTTGCAAATTAAACGCTTTTTTCTAATTCTACTCTATAAATCCTCACTTTTTTAGCCATTCTTTGTGCTATTATACAAAAAGTAACAAGATTTGTGCTAAAAAATGGCTAAAAAGTTTGGTCGTGTCGGAAAATAGTTCTACCTTTGCACCCGCAAATCAGAAATGGCGGGATAGCTCAGCTGGTTAGAGCGCATGATTCATAATCATGAGGTCCCCGGTTCAATCCCGGGTCCCGCTACGAAAAAAGAGGTGTGTCAATTGGCATTCCTCTTTTTGTTTTTCTTTCAATAGGCATTGTTCTTCTTGTTCCTTGCTCTTGTTTTTTTCTCTCACCTGAGAAAAATTTTTCTCTGACGGGGGAGAAAAAATTCTTGGGTAATCTACCTGCTGCCTCTCTCTTTTTCCCTTGTTTTCTCGCGTGGCTCTTTCGGTGAATGGTAAGGTCTGTCTGTCGGTGTGAATAGGCGGATGAAAACGTGTATGCTCGTTTTTGTGTGTAAATCTTCGTTACTTTTCTCTTTCTCTCCTCCTCTTTTGGATGTCTCTCTTCTTCCTTTCACCTGTTGTATGTTGTGAATCAATTTGTTGTGGGTGAAAGGAACAGCGTCGTTCCTTCTTTCATTCGTTTCATTTGCCTGAAGCCTTCGAGACGGGCGGTGTTTTATTCGTTCGGGTGAAACGGTGAAAAGGATGAAGGGATGTTGAAAGATACTCCTTTCACCTGTAAGTGTGTGTTTATTAACTCGATATAGGTGAAATGAAACGAACGGAATGAAGTATGCATCCTATAGATTGGTGGAGGGTGAAATGAGGTGATGGGTGCGGTGGTGGATGAAGTTGGCTTCTTTTCGTGTGAGATTGTTGTGGTAAGGGGCGAGTGTAAGCATATTTTTTTATATTCAATCCTTGCGTTTTGCCTTGAATGTGTTTGTTCAATCGGATGGTTCTTGGTTTGCTCTTTTCTGTCTTTTCTGAAAGTTTGTTCTTTGTGGCTGGCTCCTGAATGTGTCGTGTTGAGTCCTGGATGTGTCGCGTTGAGTCCTGGACATATCGTGCTGAGTCCTGCAACTCGCGGCACTGAGTCCTGCAATCGGTGGAGTTTTGTCCTGCCATATATGACGGCTTTTTTATTGTTTTTAACAGGTCGCTTTGCCTGTTTTGTTCTCTTTCTCTTTCTCGATTTGTGGTGGCAGGTGGCAGTTTGGCGTGTTTTTTAGAGGGAGCTTATTGTATTACATACACGATAGGTTTCTGTGGGTTTTGCGCCTGCTTTTGTTTTTGTGTGTCGAGGGCGGATGAGGGCGGCTTCTTATCCTTTTTGCAGGGGTGAAATCTTAGTGTACTTTTTATGTTAAGTCCTCTTTTTTATAGGGGTTTCAATATATTGGGCACTCTTTTTTGGGGCTCGTTTGAAAATGGTTTTGGCGGGGTATCGGGCAGAGGGAACTTGGGGTATGGTTGAAGCCGTTTCGGGTAGGGTAGATATTGTTCTTAAAATGTTAAATTCAGGCTTGTTTTCCCTCTGATGTGAGTTTTTTTGTGTTTTACTCAATTTTTTTTGAGAAAAAATGCGGTTATTAAGATATAATTAGTATTTTTGCGCGTATTTAATGAACGAGAACAATAATTTACCAAATGAAACTAAAATTTTTAAAGCTTTAGATACTATGAAAGTAGAAAAGAATCATTTGAAAAATCGCAGGACCTCTTTTGCCTCGGCAAAGAGCCTCGTTAATGGTGCATTCCTACTCTCGTCAATGTTCCTTGCAGGGGCATGTAGTAACGAGTTTGATGACTATTACGAGACTCCGGATTGGTTGGAGGACGATGCGTATGCAGTGCTTCAGTCTAAAGGTAACTTTAGCAATTACTTGAAGCTGGTAGACAAAACGAAGTTTAGTGCTCAGGTGAAGGGCTCTGGTAGCTACACCTTCTTTGCACCGAACGACAGTGCTTTCAATGTGTGGCTCAAAGAGAAGGGCTATGCTTCTGTTGATGATGTGCCTGAAAAGGTGGCATCAGACATCGTCTCTTATACCATGGTTTACAACCAGTATGAGGGTAGTCACTTAGGTGACATTTGGGCAGGTGCCTTGTGGGAAGATGGTTTGTCAATGCGTAAACAAACTCCCTATTACAAAGGTATTTATAAAGATGATCCATTAGGCACAGGTGATTCGGCTTATGTGTATGACAGCTATTATGCTACGTTTGCTGCTTCAACTCAGGATCATGCCTATCTGCCTATCTATACTCCCGAGTACTTCGCTAAGAACTCATTGACTTCGCAGGACTATGCTTCTACTCACAAGGTAGAGTTTGGAGCTTATGGTAATGTGTTGGACGCAAAGATTCTTTCGGCTGATATCTATGCATCTAACGGTGTGGTTCACGAGTTGGATAAGGTGGTTGAACCTCCTTACACCATTGACCAGATGATGGTTAATTATGCTCAAGACGGAACACGTGCTACCCAAGGTTGGGCAAAACTGAAAGAGTATATCTACAACCGCTTTGCTGACGGAAGCTACCAGTTCCTCTCTTTCACTGAAATGAAGGATGCCGCTATCTATTATGCAAAGATGTATCCTGAGTTGGAGGCTGAGTTGGGACAAGTTTATAGCCGTCAGTATGACGTGGCTGCTTTGGGTATCGCTCCCAATAGCAATATGTATATCAGTAACCAGGATGCACGTCAGTCCGAGACAAGCGCTTACACTCTCTTCTTGCCGAGCGAAGAGGCATGGGCAAAGTATGAAGACGAATTGCTGAAATATACAGCAGACAAGAGCTTTAACAGCTTGTCAACCACTGTACTTGAAAATGTGCTCCGTTCTCATGTGGCACGCGACTTCGTATGGCCCAGCCAGTTTAAGGGTGCCAAGAACACGGCAGCTACCACTGATGGAGAATTTATCAACGGAAAGGGTGTAAATGGTGGTGACTTTAATTATAATAAGGTAGAGTTGGCAGCAAACGGTATCGTATATCACATCGACGAGGTGATTGAATCAGCCCTCTTCAAGTCTGTATACGGACGCGTATTGCTCGATCCTGCTTATTCATATACGTTGACTCAGTTGGGTACGGCCGCTCTCTATACCAGCTTGGTTACCCACACTCCTTTCTCAACCGGAGAAAATCCCGAAGGTTATCAATATACCGTATGTCTGGCTTCAGATGCATTGTTCCAAAATGACCAGATTCGTTATGACAACCTCAACTCTACGTTCGCTTGGAATGAGGGTTGGACTCAGTTAGGTTCAACCAATGCCCCCGGACGTATCAACCGATTGATTAACAGTGGTATGTTTATTCGCGAGTTGGGTGCTGATGACTACTCTACTCCTCGTGCACTCGACTTCAAGCAGCCCGCTGCGTTGGCAGGTGCTTACGATGGTTGGGGATTTGCCGTAAACTATGCAGGTGAGATGGTGCGCTATCGTGATGATCAAGGTGCTATCCAGTTACAGGCTATCGGTAATATCCAAGATGGTACCGTGGTTACGTTGACTGAAGATCCCGAGTCTTATGTCAATGGTAAGGTATACACCATGGACCGTCTGCTCCAATACACACCGCGTGAAACACAAGGTGACGTGACTGCCGGTTGGGACCAGTCTGCCAATGTACTTGCTGACGTGAAGACCTATTTGGCTGCTCATCCCGAGTGCTCACTTTTCAAGAAGTATTTCGATGTTCTTTATGATAACAACAATGCTGCTCTCGTAGGATATGTTGGTACGGCTGATATGCACACCATCCTGATTCCTACTGACGAGTATATGCAAGAGGCTATCGATAAGGGTTACTTGCCCCGCACTGTCGATGGTTTTGCCGACGCTACAGCATCTCCCGACTCAATGGCAGCTGCTGCAAACTTCCTGCTCGGTCACTTCTTGCAGGGTGCCATCTATGCCGATGATGGTGAAGACCGCATCTACCTGGCTGACAAGAATTATAGCCAGTACTTCAATTCAACAGCTATTCGTCTGACAGAACCCTCTTTGGGCTTGATGTCTGCAAAGACTTCGGTAAGCATTGACAAGTTTGACGACCCTGTAGACGGTCAACAGAATAAGCTTCGGTTCCTTGCCCGTAATGTGCAAGCCGGTGAGTCTAACACAAGTGTGGTTATCGGATATGTTTCTGAAAAGGGAACCAATGCTGTTATTCGTGACATCGAGAAGAGTAACGTAATGGCTGCCCGTCTCTCTGTTATCCACCAGTTGGATGGCTTCCTTTATTTCCATGTAAACAAACCCGAAGTGGAAGAGGAAGTTGTAGAGGGCGAAGAGAGTGATAATGTATAATACTTAAATAGAATACGATGAAAAGAGTATTTAGTAAATGTTTGATGCTCCTTTTGCTGAGCTGCTTGCCGAGCGTGATAATGGCGCAAGACAAGATAATGGTTCGTGGTGTTGTCACTGCGGCTGAGGATGGCTTCGGACTTCCCGGAGCTTATGTGCAGGTCCAAAATAAGGACGGTCGTGTAGTAGGTGCTACGGTGACCGATATGGACGGTAACTATGCTTTGATGTCTGACGGAAAGAAAGGAAACGTATTGATCGTTTCTTACTCAGGATACAAAAAGCAAACGTTGGAAATTGGTGCCAAGACTCAAATGAATGTAGCCTTGCGCGAAGATGTGGTTGAGTTGGCTGGTGCAACGGTTGTTGCCAAGCGTATGGTTAGCAACGGTATGATGAACATTGCCGAGCGTGACTTGACTTCAGCATCTAAACGTATCGATATGTCTGAGTTGCAGGATATGGGTACCGCTGATGTGGGTGATGCGCTCCAAGGACGTATTGCCGGTGTGGATATGGTTTCTGCTTCAGGTGCTCCGGGTGCAGGTACTGCTATCCGTATCCGTGGTACTACCTCTATCAATGGTTCTTCTCAACCGTTGATCGTAGTGGACGGATTCCCCTATGAAGCAACCATCTCTGACGACTTCGACTTTGGTACTGCCAACGAAGAAGACTACTCACAGATGTTGAACATCGCTCCGAGTGATATCAAAGAAATCACCGTATTGAAGGATGCGGCTGCCACCGCTATCTGGGGTTCTAAGGCTGCTAACGGTGTATTGCAGATTACTACCAAACGTGGTGGTGTGAGCAAACCTCGTATCCAGTATACCTTCAAGGGACAGTTGTCTGAGTTGCGTAAGGGTATTCCCACACTCTCAGGTGCGGAGTACATTACGCTGATTCAAGAAGAGATGATGAATGCCGGTGTCCCTTTCGACCCGAACTCTTATCCCGAATTGGCAAACGATGCCAATAATCCTTATTATTATTATAACTACGGTCAGAATACCAACTGGTTTGAAGAGTTGACTCGCACCGGTTTTGCACAAGACCACAACATCTCTATCAGTGGAGGTGACTCAAAGGCTCAATACCGTGCTTCGGTAGGTTACTACGACCAAGACGGTATCACCATGGGACAGAGCTTCAGCCGTGTGAACACCCGTTTGACTGTTGACTATAATATCTCTGAAAAGTTCAAGGTTTCTGCCAGCTTGGCTTATACGTATAGCGAAACTGACCGTAACTATGTGACTTATCTGAAAAACAATGTAGACGTGCTTTCACAAGCTTACGTACGTGCTCCGAACTTGAGCGTTTATGAGTATAACGAAGCCGGTGTGAAGACCAATAACTACTTTACTCCCGAAGAGACATTGCAAGGACGTTGGAACGGTAGTCATAATAACCCTTACAACCCTGTTGCTATGGCTAACGACGGATTCTACAAGAATGAGACACACCGTATCGTGCCTAACTTGAGTGTTATCTGGCGTCCGGCTGAATGGTTGCGCTATACCTTGGATGTAGGTTTCGATATCAACAACTCTAAGAAGAACGCATTCTTGCCGCAGACTGCTACCGGTCGTCCTTGGACAGAAAGTACCGTGAATAATGCTGCCGACTCAGATGCGGAGGCTTTCAACATGAACATCTACAACAAGTTGTTGTTCATGCCTAAGTTGGGTGACGACCACTCATTGCAATTCTTGATTGGTACATCTACCCAAGATAAGATTGACAAGGGATATGGTGCATTGGTAACCAACACCGCCAGCTCATTGTTGACTGACCCCACCAACGGTGGACGTTTGACCAATGGTGCAGGTTCACTCTCTTCAAGTTCAAGTGAATACCGCGCATTCAGTGTATATGGTCAGGCACAATATAACTTCCTCGACCGTTACATCGTTAACTTTACTGTCCGCCACGATGGTAGCTCTAAGTTCGGTTCTGATTACCGTTGGGGTACCTATCCTTCGGCTTCTGCCCGTTGGCGTATCTCTGGTGAGCCTTTCTTGCAGAAGGCTTCTGAGAAGTGGTTGGACGAGTTGTCACTCCGTTTCAGCTGGGGTGTGAACGGTAACGAAGTAGGTCAAGGAAACTATCCTTCTGTGGCTACCTATAACATCTATGGTGGAACCTATTTGGGAAAACAAGGTACCGCTCAAGGTGGATTGGAATTTGTTGACTTGCGTTGGGAGGATACCCAACAATACAACATCGGTTTGAACTTCTCTGCTTTCCAGGGACGTGCAACGTTGGAATTTGACTATTACCAAAGAATACCAAAGACTTGTTCTTGAACAAATTGTCTATTCCCACTCATACCGGTTATTCAAGCATGGGTTACAATGCTGCAACCATGGAGAACAAGGGTTGGGAGGTACAAGGTTACGTAGTTCCTTTCAAGAATAAGGATTGGACCATCAGTGCAAGCTTCAACTTTGCCCGTAATGACAACCGCATGGAAGATATCTCTGAATACTATGCACAAGAGAGTGGTGACTGGGCAACCGGTGGTAGCTACATTACTATGATTAAAGAGGGGCAGCCTCTCGGCTCATTCTACGGATTCATGTATGACGGAGTATATTTGAATGAAGATGAAACCATCGCTCGCGATGCTAACGGCAAGAAGATTGTAACTTATACAGCTGCCGGTAACCCGCAAGATGTGAAGATGCGTTTCAACTATCCTGCCGATGGTTATGAATTCCAACCGGGTGATGCCCGCTACAAGGATATCAACCACGATGGTAACATCGATGCACAAGATATCGTTTACTTGGGTAACTTCATGCCGGTGTTGACCGGAGGTTTCGGTGTGAATGTGAAGTACAAGGCTTGGACGTTGTCTACCTTCTTCAACTTCCGTTATGGAAACGACGTAGTGAACATGGCTAAGTTGAACATGGAGAAGATGTCAGGCTTCGACAACCAGAGTAAGGCAGTACTCCGTCGTTGGAGACATCCTTATGAAGATGCATCACAGGCTCCGAGCAACTTGCTGCCTCGTGCTATCTACGGACAAGACTACAACTATTTGGCATCTGACCGCTTCGTAGAAGATGGTTCATTCATACGTTTCAAACAGTTGACGTTGAAGTATACTGTTCCTCGTGAGAAGTTGACTAACTTCTTTATCTCTGATGCCTCTGTATATGTGACCATGCAGAATCTCTTCTGCTGGACCAACTACACCGGTATGGACCCTGAAGTCAGTGTGAGCAATCCGTTGAATTCAGGTTACGATAATGCAGCCAGCCCCCGTTCAAAGGAGTACTGGTTGGGTGTTAACTTAACCTTCTAATTAATGCGTAAGAAGATATGAAAAGAAATAAAATTATAGTAGGTTTGCTCATGGTAGTTCAGTTGGTGGGATTCTCATCATGCTCTGACTGGTTAGAACTCTACCCTGAGAATACCATCTCAAGAAAAGACTATTGGAAGTCAAAAGAGGATGTGGCTTCTGCCATGACAGGTATCTACCAGTCATTGCGTAGTTGTACGCAACAACTCCTTATTTGGGGAGAATTTCGCGCTGATATGCTGATTCCAGGTACCACAATTCTTGTTAACTGGGATGACATGCGTCGTGGTGAATATGCTGCAACTAACAGTTTGTTTGCATGGGGAACTCTTTACACTTGTATCAACAACTGTAATATGTTGATTGACTATGCCCCCATGGCTTATGAAAACGATAACTCATTCACTGAAGCAGAATTGCACGAGTATCAGGGACAGGCAATCGCTATCCGTAGCTTGCTCTATTTCTATCTGGTGCGTTCGTTCCGTGATGTGCCCATGACGTTGAATGCTTATGCCGACAACTCGCAATACCTGATGTTGGCAAAGAGCACTGACACAGAAATCCTTGACCAATTGGTGACCGACTTGAATCAGGTCATCAACGATGGTTGGATTCCTGCCAACTATTCTTACACTGATGTGGCTCAAAACAAGGGCTATATCACTCGCTATGCGGCTCAGACATTGCTTGCCGACATCTATTTGTGGCAAGAACAATACGAGTTGTGTAACCAAGTGTGTGACCAGGTGTTGAAGAGCGGACAATATGCATTGTTGCCTATTGCACAAGGTTTTGTTGAAACGTTGGAAGGTGATACAGTATATTATGCTGAGCCGGCAGGTGTTTCAGAGTACTATTATAACATGTATGTAGAAGGCAATTGCGTGGAGAGTATCTTCGAGATCCAATATGACCGCGAGAACACCAACCCCTTCTTTAGCGTATTCTGTAGTGCGAACTGCTGGGCGAAACCCAATACCGAGCACTTGGTTGACTTCTTTACCCCCACGTTGCGTGAGGGATTGGAACGTACCGTTGTCGATATGCGTGAGAACGTAGCTTCACGTTTCGGGTCAGTTTGGAAATGGGCAGGTATGAGCTATGATGATGGTACCGTTCGTTCTACTGAGGATATGGACAATAATTTCATCATCTATCGTCTGGCACAAGTTTATCTGATGAAGGCTGAAGCATTGGCACAGATGGGTATTGCTGCCGGAGAAGATGCCAAAACTACTCCTGAGGAGCAGACCTGTTATCAAGAGGCTTATGCACTTTGTCAGGCATTGCGTACACGTGCCGGTGCAACTGAAACTACCGACTTGGAGACAAACAATGGTTTGATTAATGGTAAATCTCTTGAAGAGTTCATCTTGTTGGAAGAGGCACGTGAATTCCTCTATGAAGGCAAGCGTTGGTATGACGTAGTGCGTAATGCCAAGCGTAAAGATTATACCACCAACATCGGCTATCTGTTGAACACCGTTCCTTATAGCGTGATTGCAGATAAGTCTTACAGCATGCAGACAAAATATAAGAAGAGCCCCTATAGCTGGTACTTCCCTTGTCCGCAAGCTGATATCGAGAACAACTCTCTGTTGGAACAAAATCCGTTCTATGCAGGTAGTGGTGAATATTGATTGCAAACACATTAACACTGTACTAAGATGAAAAAAATGAATATTAATAGCTTAAAGATGAAGGGTATGGCTCTTTTAAGTGTGGCTGTATCCCTGTTCATGGGTAGCTGTTGGGATACGATGGAAGGTGTATACCCCAATGAATCCAAGCCATCTATCTATGAAGAGATAACTGCAAATGCAGATTTGAGTGAATTTAAGGCATTGGTTGACCAGGCCGATTTGGGCGGTATGTTGCAGGCTTATGGTACATATACCTGTTTTGCCCCCAACAATGCGGCTGTACAGGAATACCTGGCTGAGCAGTATGAAGGTAAAGGCATTGCTGACTTGACTCGTGAAGAGGCTGACCACATGGTGCGTTACCACATCGTGGCTGACACATTGGCGGTTGCCGATTTCAACGAAACTCGTTTGGATGCGGTGAACATGGTAAAGCAATACTTGCAGACTCAGACAAAAGTCGACGAGAACGATAACTTGGTTGTAACCGTAAACCGCAATGCAACTATTGTGGATGGAGACAACCGTGCAAACAATGGTTTCGTTCATGTGATTGACGGATTCTTGTCACGTCCGCAACAGACTGTTGCTGAGGCAGTAGAAAATTTGCCTGATGCCGAATTCTCTATCTTGAAGGGATTGCTCAGAGGTATTGCCAAATATCCGGTGCAAGATGAAGCCGGAACTCAAGTGGCAGATTCACTGAAACTCTCTTATTTCTTCGAGTCTCTCAATGACACTACCTATCTCTCATTCTTGGCTCAAAACAACAAGACGCTTGAGTTGGCAGGTTTGACTGCTGATATGAGTGACGATGAAATGGTAGACACATTGCTGGTTAACTTGGTGAAGAATGACTTGCAAGGTGCATATACCAACTCTCAGTTGTTGAAAAACTGGTTGGCTTACCAACTTTTGCCGGGTCGTGTCTACTTGAAGGATGCAATGGAGTCTTCTTCTTTGACAACCAATGTAAAGGCACAGGTAATTACCGTGACCAACGTGAATGGAACTATTTATCTCAACCGTTTCGACAACTTCGATGAGTCAGGTGTGTTGATGGACCGCGAGGGTGACTATGTAGACTATGCTTGCTGCGACGGTGTGATTCAAACAGTTGCCGGTGCTCCCGAAGGTTCAACAACTGCACACTTTATTGAGATTATCCAACGTAAGCCCGACCGTGTTTATTGGGACTTGGGTGACCAACCCGAAATGCGTGCCTTGGCTAACTACCGTAAGGCTGGTTGCAGCCAGTGGTATGGACCTAACGACTTGTCAATGATGACTTGGACAGGAAAGAATAACCCCGGTATCACATACTATTGTGGGGGTCTTCCTGAGGTGAATGGTGCATACGACGTGAAGAGCCAGTATGTATACAACGACAACCTCACGATTCGTGTTTGTATCAATGTAATCCAGCAGTTGGTTATTACAACACCGGTGTTGGTTGCCGGAAACTACAACATTTGGCTTTGCTGGCGTCGTGGTAATCCCGGTAAGTTCAACACTACTTTCCGTCAAGAGGGGTACGAAGATCAAATCATGCCTTCAAACGTAGACTTGCAAGAGTATATGTCGGAATATGACGGTGATGAAGACAAGGCTGTAGCCAATGGTTGGAAACGTTACAATGCCAAAGCCTTTAACAGTGTACACTGCTCTAAGAATATCGGTTCAATCCAGGTGCACACTACCGGTTCACATAAGTTGATTATGGATGCAACAGTAGGTTCTAAGGGTGATGGTAACTGGTGGGATATGATTCAGTTCATCCCGGTTGACGATGATCAGACTTGGCCGCGTGTTGCTATGGATGGAAGTTTGGTTTACAAGGGAACTCCTTCTTGCCAAATCTTCCCCGACCAATGTGACATTAATGGATATCCTTTCAAAGAAGGTTGTACATTGCATGATCCGGCTGCTGCCGTAACCCAATAAAAAGAGTAAAGGAGAATCCTGAGGATCTCCCTCTTCGGGTGAGGTCCTTAGGAGACTTTAAAACATCTGAACTTTAAATATAAAATAAAAGTAGTATGAAGTTAAAAAATATATTGCGTGTGTCAGGGCTGTTGGCTATGTCAGGTTCGTTGATGATGAGCTGTAATGACCAATGGGATGACCACACACAAATCAAGGAAAAAGAATTGTCAGGCAATGTCTATGATGCCATTGTAAGCAATGCCGACCTTTCCATCTTCTCTAAGATGTTGGCGGAAACCGGGTATGACAAAGTCTTGGCAGGAAACAAAACCTATACGGTGTTTGCTCCTGATAATAATGCGTTGCAAGAGTATGATGCTTGGGGTACGGTTGAAGATAGCTTGAAGCACCGTGACATCGTGCGTAACCATATAGCACTGCTTGCATATCGTGCCGGAGAATTGGGTAGCAACTTAATGATGGTGAACGGTAAGAGCCTGTTGCTCGAGTCTATCCAATTGGGTGACGAGGAGACATTGTGCGCTAATGGTATTTTGCGTATTGCCTCAAATGTGGTGTTGCCTAAAGACAATCTCTATGAAATTATCTCTAAAGAGAAAGACAACTATGAGATGGCAGCTATTATCTACAACGCCGGTGACTCAGTGATGGATCCGACCAAGAGCATTCAGTTAGGAGTAGATGCAACTACCGGTCTGCCGGTGTATGATACTGTTTGGATGTATCAGAACCCTTATTTGGATTCAATCGCTATCAATAATGAAGATTCACTCTATACATTGGTATTGCTTGAGAATGAAAACTTCAAAGCTATTCAGAAGAAGTATACCAAGTATATGTATCAGTTGAATGACGATGCTGATAGTACATTGACTTATGCTGCTGCTGCACAGAGCTTGGTATATGACCTTATTTGCCAGTATGAAAGTGAAAGCGCTGAATTTGTTTCTGCTGCAACAGGAGTGAAATTGGAAGTAACTGAAACTCCTTCAGAAGAGATCATCGCTTCAAACGGTAAGGTGTTGAAATTCCAAAGCGGTGTGAATGTACGTATCAAGAACAACAAAATCAAGGAGGTTATTATCCAAGGTGAAGATTACCTCAGAACACGCAGTAATGATCATACATTCGTTCGCCTGCGTGACCATGCAATGGGTGGTCGCGACGTGATGTTCATCGGTCGTGCTTTGGTTCCTGCTGCTACAAGCTCATGGGTGGTAAATGATACCATCGACGGACGCGATACCACTTATACCCATACGTATCCTTCTGGTGATAAGGCATTCTCTTATACGAGTGCAACCAACGATGGTTCGTTGGCACGTTGCGGTAAGGATATCAACTCATACTTGGAGTATCGTCCGCACCTCTATTCTTGCAGCTATGAGGTATACTGGATGTCAAACAACGACATCGCAGGTCACTATGCCGGTGATACATTAGACTTTGACTTTGACCCGAACGAACCCAACAAGCCTTGTGCATCTGTTTATCGTTGTGTGATGAAGATGTACATCGGTGAAGAGGGTAAGAACCTGGTTTATGGTGTAGATAATGCCGGAGTTTCAGGTACCGGTTATATTGCTAACTATAAAAAGAATGGTTCAGCAAAGGTGATGGCTGGTATTCCTGCTGCTGATATTGATTTGAAGACACCGGTTCCCGGAGTGAATGCAGGTGTAATCGGTATGGAGCAACAATTGATTTGGTATGGTGCTTCTGAACCTTATCAAGCATTGGGTAGTCCGATTGCTTTCCGTTATGACCCGAAACTTCCGATGCGTCCTGCCAAAGACTATCTGAACATTAAAAACGAGTGTGATATCGATATCTTCGTTACCAATTCACCTGAGGCCGATGACGGTGCTGACCAGAACAATGGTATGATGTTCTTGGATTACATCCGCTTTGTGCCCGTAATTGCTGAAGACGAATAAAAAAGTGACCACTTACAAATCGTAAAGTTATGATACAGAAAATAAATAAAATAGTATTCTTAGTATTGTGCTTGGGATTGTTCGGCTGGATGCCGGCGCAGGCACAAGAGGCTGCTTTGGAACTGACCGGACGTGTGCTTTCAACTGAAAATGCATCTCCGCTCCCAGGTATCAGTGTTGCTGTACCCGGTGTTAGTGCGGCCATGACTGGCGATGATGGTACTTTCAAACTGAAAGTTCCTTCATACGATGTAGAACTGACTGTAAGCGGTCCGCTTTATCAGGCAAAACGCATCGCTTTGAAAGGCCGTACAGAGATTGAAATTAGAATGCAGGCTGAAGGATTTGATGCTTCTGTATATAAAGAGGTGTTGACTCCTACTGGTATGGTGAACAACAGTCATTTGACCTCTTCTGCCGTGTTCTTGGACAAGAGTCGTGAAACAGAGGTAGGTGATATGCCCGAGAATCTGTTGGGTACTGTTGCCGGTCTTAACGTGATTGAGCGTTCCGGTATGGAAGGTTCAGGCTCAAACATGTTCTTGCGCGGATTCAATTCATTGCATGCAGGCAACCAGCCGTTGTTGATTGTCGATGGAATGGTGTTGGAGAATGTACAGTTTGGTGCATCTTTGATTGAAGGATATGTATCAACCCCGATGGGCGCTATCAACGTAAAGGATATCGACCGCATCACAGTGTTGCGCGATGCTTCTGCCTTGTATGGTGCTAAAGGTGCTAATGGTGCTATCTTGATTCAGACAAAGCGTGTGACTGACCTCTCTACCCGCATCAATGTGCAGGCTATGGGTGGCTTGTCATTGCAACCCAACAAGATTCCTGTATTGGGAGTTGCTGACGCTAAACGTTATCTGACTGAAGTGGCAAAGAATACAGGCAACTATACCTCTAACCAGATTCAGCAATTGCCTTTCGTAAACGATGAAATTCCTGTAGCTGAGAAATGGGGCTATTCAGGAAATACCGATTATTATCGTTATAACCAAAATACCGATTGGCAAGACGACGTGTTCCAAGAGGCATTCAAACAACAATATTCATTGGATGTATCCGGAGGTGATGAAGTGGCTGTTTACGGCTTGTCTTTGGGATATTTGATGAAAGACGGAGTGATTGAAGGAAACAGCTATGACCGTTTCAATGCACGTATCAACACCGGTATCAAGTTTACTGACAAGTTGCGTGTAAATGCAAACATGAGCTTCGTTTACGGTAGCAAAGAGTTGACTAACGAAGGTAGTGCTTCTGTCAAGAATCCGATTTATTCAGCGTTGGTTAAGGCTCCATTCACTACCTCTCATGTAATGAATGAGTTAGGACAAAGTTCACCTAACTTTGAAGATGTAGACTTCTTTGGTGCAGCTAACCCTACTGTGATTACTCAAGGTGTAAATTCAGAGAATACATTCTATCGTTTCATCGGTAGTATCGACTTGACAGCTGAATTGGCAAAGAACTTGACCTTCACTACCAACTTTGGTATCAACTTCAACAAAGAACGTGAAGAGTTGTTCTATCCCAAAGGCGGTATTCCTTATGAGAATATAGCAATGGCTGAGGTTACAACGAATGCACAACACCGTGTAGAACGTCTGTTTACCATGTTCGATGAAAACCGTTTGACCTATACTTGGGATTTTGCACATGACCATAAGTTGAATGCAACCCTTGGTTTCCGTTACATGAGCAACCGCGCAGAGAATGACTTCGGTCAAAGCTATAATGCACCGAGCAACTACTATACCTCTATCGGCTCGGGTGATGCTAACCTCTCTGTTACCAGTGGTGCCCTTGGCAAGTGGAATTGGATGGCTTTCTATGCCAATGTAGGTTACAATCTCTATAACAAATATTTTGTTGACGCAGTGTTGTCTGCTGATGCTTCATCACGTTACGGAGAAGAAGTAAGCGCATTCCAACTCTATCCTTCTATCACTGCTGCTTGGTTGATCTCTTCTGAGAAGTGGTTCAAGGCCGATTGGGTTGACATGTTGAAAATTCGTGCCGGATACACAGTTGCCGGTAACGATAACATTGGTAACTATGCCGCTTCGCGTTACTACGTAGCTTCACCTTTCTTGGGTAACTATGGCTTGGTTCGCGGTGGTTTGATGAATGACAATTTGAAACCTGAACGTATGACCAAGTTCAATGTAGGTTTGGATATGGCTTTCTTCAACGAGGCTTTGACCTTGAGTGCTGACTTCTATATGAATAAGGTAACCGATATGTTGGTTTACTCTGATGCTCCTTATTGGAGTGGTTTCACACGTTACATCGATAACGGTGGTGAAATGGAGAACATTGGTTTTGACGTGACTGCTAACGGACGTTTGATCGATACCAAAGCCGTTAAGTGGGATTTGGGAGTAACCGTTTCACACAACAAGAATGAAGTTACTTGGTTGAAGACCGGAGCCTTCAATACAGAAGTTGCAGGTGGAACAGTCCGTACTCAGGTCGGTAGTCCCTTGGGCGTATTCTATGGATACAAGACCAATGGTGTATACAGCACTACTGAAGAGGCGCAAGAAAACCAACTCTACACGATGATTGGTACAGAAAAGACCCCGTTCCAGGCTGGTGATGTTCGTTTTGAGAACCACTACAGTGCCGATGGCGATAACTTGATTGACGAGAAGGATATGCAAATCATTGGTGATCCGACTCCCGATATCTATGGTGCTATTCATACGAACTTGAAGGTTAAGCGTTTCAACCTCTCTGCTCAATTCAAGTACTCTTTGGGTAACGATGTTTACAACTATACTCGTAGTCAATTAGAGTCAATGAGCGGATACCAAAACCAGACTGAAGCCGTGTTGAACCGTTGGCAGGTAGAAGGTCAGGTTACCAACATGCCTAAGTTGGCTTATGGAGACCCCATGGGTAATGCACGCTTCTCTGACCGTTGGATTGAGGATGGTTCATTCTTGAAGTTGAAGAATGTAACACTCTCTTACGACATTCCTTTGCGTTCAGAGGTGTTGACCGACCTGGTTGTCTATGGTGCCGTTGAAAATCTGTTCACGCTGACAAAATATAAGGGATATGACCCCGAAGTGATCAGTACATCAGTTAACCCATTGTACTATGGCGTGGATGCTTATACCACTCCGCATACATGTACATTCTATCTGGGTGTGAAAGTGGGATTGTAATATGAGTTTATTGGTTTGTGGGTCTGGGCTTTTGCCTGATGACAGACAAGGCTGAGATTCACAAACTTACAACTTAAAAACTTAAAATTAAAAGTAATATGAAAAAATTTCAATATGTAACCTCCTTGGTTCTTGCCGGCGCATTGAGCTTCACTGCTTGTGTGGATGCTGATATTGATGATGCACTGGAATATGATGAGCACTACAGCACAGTGTCAGATGCTGACAATGCTGTGTTGGGTGTATACTCATCTTTCTTCCAACTTGCCGGACAAATGGTAGTGCTTAATGAGTTGAGAGGAGACTTGATGGATTTGACAACAAACTCTTCAATCGCATTGCAAGAGGTTGATGCTGTCAACCCTTCAAAGGATAATATCTATACCGACCCGACTCCCTACTATAATGTTATCAACAACTGTAATGATGTGTTGGCTAACTTTGAGAAAATGTATAAGGAAAATAGCCTGACCGAGACACAGTTCTTGGAGCGTTATTCTGACGTGATGGCTCTTCGTTCTTATGTATACCTCAACTTGGTTGCACAATTTGGTAAGGTTCCCTATATCAGCGAACCCGTTGTTTCGGTAGAAGACTTGAAGAATTCACCCAACATGTTGGACATCGACGGCATGGTGGATCAGCTGATTGCAGATATGACCAGCACTACGGTTACAGGCGACAAGATTTTGTTGGAACCTTATTCAGAGGCAAGCCTTGTCCAGAATACATTGGACGGATATAACTTGGGACTCTTCTTCATCAACAAGAAGTTCCTGATGGGTGACCTCTATCTTTGGGATGGTCAGTATCTCGAAGCTGCTCTTCAATATAAGAGTCTGATGGACTATAACAACGATGCTGATGCAACTCAAAACAACCTCTATTACAAGTGTACCGGACAGGATACTTGGACAACTGCAAGTAACTATAAAGATCATCATCAGATTTTCTTCTTGCGTTATCAAGAGGATAATACCGTTGCATTCAACAATCAATGGGTTGACATGTTCTCATCTGTAGTGACTGAGCGCCGTATCCCCTATGAGTGGGTTTGGACTCCTACCTTTGATGCTGCTTACGAACCGGTTTATCCTTTTATCGACCTGTTTGCAACAACGGCCGATGGTGGTAGTTATCAGCTGAAGCCTTCTGACTATGTTGTTGACAGCTTGTGGAATAACCAGGTGATGAAAAACGGTTTCCCCTACGATGCTCGTGGTGTTGATTGCTCTTATAGCGAATCTCCCGAGGGTAACGTTGTTGCCAAGTATCTCTATCACTACGATCCGTTGGTTCCGTATGAGAAAGAAGGTCGTTTGTTCCTCTATCGTGCCGGACTGCTTCACTTGCGTTATTGCGAAGCTATCAACCGTTTGGGACAACCTCACTTGGCTGCAGCTCTGTTGAATCAGGGTGTTGGATATAGCCAGAACTCATATACTCGTACTGAAGGATATCTGATTATTGGTTCAGAAGAGACTCCGGTACAAGGTGGCTTGACAGGCGAACCGTTCTATTTCGCAACTTCACAGACTGCGGCAAATACCATCTATGGATATCGTCGTGAACCATGGCGTACAAGCCGTGGTATCCGTGGACGTGCTGCATTGAACAACCAGGATGTATCTGCTTTCGTAGACAAGAAATTGTCTGAGTGTACTACTTTGGGAGATTCAATGCTTGTCATGGAACACATCATTATTGATGAGTTGGCTCTCGAGTGTGCATTTGAAGGTAACCGTTTCCCCGACTTGGTACGTGTAGCCCATCGTATGAATGTTGAGCGTATGTTGCGTGAAGACATGACGCTGACTCCTATGAGCGGTGATGATTATATGGAAGCCGTTATGCAAGGTAAGTATGAACTGAATGGTCGTACAAATCCCTATGTTGGAGGCGAAGAGAACTGGTTCTTGCCGCTTGAATAATTAGGTAATACACAAACCAAATAATAAAGAGCCGGAGCCGGTAGCTGCCTGGTTTTCGGCTCTTTTTATGCATTAGGCATGGATTATGCGAGTTTGACACGGTGTGCCGTGTAATCCGTGTAGTCTGTGCCTAAACACTGAATAAGACTCATTGAGATAAACTCTCTTTGCCCTCCGACAAAACTTGAATATAAACAGAAATACGTAGATATGAAGAAAATATTAGTAGCTTTGCTGTTGGTAATTGGGGGAATGCAATCGCTCCCTCTGTCTGCCCAGCCCAATTATGACTTCTCGCAGATGCAGCGCGAGAAGTTGGGACGTGGTCTGATAGCTATTCGCGTAAATCAGTCCCGTTCGTTCCTCAGTTGGAGATACCTCTCATCAGACCCGCAGGATATCTCCTTCAACATTTATAGTGGTGACAAGTTGATGTGGTCTACCTGCAAGAACTCAGCGTTGGTTAAAGACTATTTCTATTTGAAAGATACTCCTTATACCTTGGTCCCGGTCATCGGAGGTGAAGAACGCCGCGACTTGAGTCAGGATGCAGTGGTGAAGGCAAACTCTCCCAATGGATATATAGAGATTCCCATGGACCTTCCTGCCGACTCGACTAACAAGTCGGGTGCCTACAGTTACTCTCCCAACGATGCCAGTGTGGGTGATGTCGATGGCGACGGAGAGTATGAAATCTTCCTTAAGTGGGACCCTTCTAATTCAAAAGATAATTCAAACAGCGGTTATACAGGCGATGTCTATATCGACTGTTACAAGTTAGACGGTACCAAGCTTTGGCGCATCAACTTGGGTAGAAATATCCGTGCCGGTGCTCACTATACCCAGTTTATGGTTTACGACTTTGACGGTGATGGCAAGGCCGAAATGATTTGTAAGACAGCCGATGCTACAGTGGATGGAGTCGGTACCGTTATTGGCAATGCCGATGCAGACTATCGCAATGGCAGCGGCTATGTGCTGAGTGGTCCGGAATATATGACTATTTTCAATGGTGAGACCGGTGCCGCCATGCAGACCGTTGACTATTATCCCCAGCGTGGTACTGTCAGCAGTTGGGGTGACAATTATGGTAACCGCTTAGACCGTTACTTGGCATGTGTGGCTTACTTGGATGGTAAGCGTCCCAGTGCCGTGATGTGTCGCGGATACTATACCCGTGCGGTACTTGCCGCTTGGGATTGGGATGGTAAAGAGTTGACACGCAAATGGGTGTTCGACAGCAACACTTCGGGTTATAGTGGTTATCGTGGACAAGGTAACCACAACTTGCGTGTGGGTGATGTGGATGGTGACGGGTGCGATGAAATCATCTATGGGTCATGTGCCATTGATCACAATGGAAAGGGACTCTATACTACCGGTATGGGACATGGCGATGCGATGCACATGACTGTGTTCGATCCGGCCAGCGATAAATTGGCGGTATGGGCTTGTCACGAAAACAAGTCCGATGGTTCCTCTTTCCGCGATGCAGCAACCGGAAAAATCCTTTTCCAGATTAAGAGTGGCGATGATGTCGGACGTTGTATGGCGGCTGATATAGACCCCACCCGTCCGGGTGTAGAGATGTGGTCTTCACGTTCAGGCGGCATTCGTGATATTAATGGGTATATCGTAAATTCATCAACGAACGGTGTCTCAATGAATATGGCTGCTTGGTGGGATGGAACCCTGCTTCGCAATCTGCAGGATGGAACCTCCATTACCCGATATAAATATCCGTCAGGAGGCAGTACTACCCTGTTGAGTGCCTCAGGCTGTGCTTCCAACAACTCTACCAAGTCCAATCCTTGTCTCGTGGCAGATATGTATGGCGACTGGCGTGAAGAGTTGTTGCTTCGCACTTCCGACAACAAGGCACTTCGTCTCTACTTCAGTACAGATACCATCGAGTATTGTTTCCACTCGTTCCTCGAAGACCCCGTCTATCGTAGCAGTGTGGCTTATCAGAATGTCGCTTATAACCAGCCGACGCATGTCGGATTCTATTTTGGTGCCGACTTGGGTAAGATGGCTACCGCTACTCCCGGCAATCGTACATTTACGTTGGATGCCGGAACCCGTTACGATGCTTATGAGTGGGTTTTGGGCGATGAGACCCTCAGCACCGAGCGCACTTTCACCATGCCGATTGATGAATCGAAGGTAGGGACGAAAGATACCGTAACTTTCAAAGCCACCTTCCGTGGCTATCTCTTTACCGAGCAGATAGAGTTAGACTATGCGTTGACCTCTTCGGTAGAGGGTGTCTCTGCCGGTAAACTCTCTATCGGTGTTACCGGTTCCGGACTGAATGTCGAAGTTCCTGAAGTCAGCGAGGGTGCAACCATCTCTGTTTATACGATGAATGGTCAGCTTGTAGCTTCCCATCTCTTGTCGGCAGGCGATAGTTCCCTCTCTATTCCGACTCACTCATGGTCTGCAGGAATCTATCTGGTACGTGTTGTATACGGCAATGCCACCCTGAGTCAGAAGGTGGTAATTGGAAACTGATTCCTCTCTTTCGGCTTACAGTAGATAAAGGCGTGGCATTATGAGCCACGAATGTTTCAGGCACGGATTTCACGGATTAATGACGCACTGTCGAGTAGGTGCTAATCCGTGAAATCCGTGCCTGAATTATATTCTTGACGAGGTTTGCGCCTAAAAAATAGATGAAGCCATTTTGAAACAGCCTCTATCTTTCCACTTGAAATCCCAAGGATTCGATTGTCTCAATGATAGCCTGGTCAGTGGCATCTCCTGCCACTCGTGCCTCTTCTGCATCCAGACTGACCTCTACCCAAGTGATTCCCTCCATCTCTTTCAATGCCTTTTCAATGCTGGTTCTACAGTGGTTGCAGTTCATCCCCTTTATGGTAAAAGTACGTCTCTCTGCCTTGGTGGTCTCTACTGAAGAGGTATGTTGGTGACATTGGCAATCCGCCTCGTGGCAATGTCCCTTTTTCAGATAAGCATTCACTAACAAGATGATGAAGATTACGCTCGATACAATCTTCCACCAAGCGGTCTGTGTCTCTTCATGACAGTTGCCTGCACATCCGGTCTGTTGCAGGGGGGTAAACCATTCTGCCGGCAATACGTAGTCGGTGAATAATCCGAATGCGATAGCACCCGCAATGATTGAAAACAGATAGATGCAGAGAGCCTTGCTTTTCATCACTTTGTTTATCACCAAAATGGCAGCCATATTGGTAGCCGGTCCCGCCATGAGAAATACCAGTGCTGCACCGGGTGAAAGTCCTTTCAACATCAAGGCGGCTGCAATGGGGATAGAACCTGTGGCACACAGATACATGGGGATGCCTATGGCAAGTACCAATAGCATGTTCAATATCGGATAGTCGGCATACAATGCAAAGAAATTGTCAGGCAAGAACAAGGTAATCAGTCCGGCAATGGCAAGTCCTATGATAAGCCATTTCCCTATATCTTGTATCATTTCTACAAATCCATATCGCAAGGCTGTCTTCATGCGTGCTATGAATCCTTTTCCGACAAGTTCTTCTTCATTCCTTGTCTCTTCGTCCTGCTCAGTGTCACCCTCTTTTTTCTCTAACAGATTGGTGAGTGTTCCTCCTGCCAATGCGGTGATAAAGGCTGTCACAGGTCGCAGTATGGCAAAGGGTGCTCCCATCAATGCCCAAGTGGCAAGTATGGAGTCGACCCCCGTTTGCGGAGTGGCAATCAGGAAGGCTACGGTTGAACCTTTAGACGCTCCGTTTCTTCTCAGCGACATGGCTGTTGGTATCACTCCGCACGAACAGAGGGGGAGTGGGACTCCAAATAAGGTGGCATAGAACACCGAACGGAAATTTCCGGCTGAAAGCAACCTTCTGTATAGGTCGTTTGGTACGAAAGCATGCAATAACCCTGCTATGAAAAAACCTAAGAGCAGGTAAGGCGACATCTCGTTAAGCAGTTCAATGAAAGGAAGTAGGAAGTCCATTAGGAAGAATTAAAAGTTAAGAATTAAAAGTTAAAAGTTGAGAAGTTAAGGCTTGACCACCGTATGCCTACAGGTATTTCTGTTTCTTTAGTTCAACAACAGCTTCTTCCAACTCGTTGTACCAGGCTTCTCCAAATTTGCGGATAAGTGGTTCGCGCAGGAAACGGTATACAGGCATCTCTTTTGATTTGCCCAACAACACGGCAGCCTTGCACACATCCCATCGGTGGTAGTTGACAGCCTTATAGGGACCATAGTCTCCCACCCGGATAGGGTAGAGGTGGCAGGATACCGGCTTGTAGAAACCTGTCTTTCCGGCACGATATGCCTTCTCTATTGCACAATAGCAACTCCCGTCTTTGCCATAGCAAGTGAATACGCAATCTTTTCCGTTGACTATAGAGGTCACAAGGTCGCCCTCTTCATCGGTGTAGGCAACTCCCTGTCTCTCTATCACCGCACGTGCTTCAGGCGAAAGGTCGTCCCAAATGATAGGGAGCACCTCTTCTATCTCTGCCACTTCGTCCAACTCCAACGGGGCACCCGCATCACCTTCGATGCAACATTCACCCTTGCAAGCCGACAGGTCACAGAAGAATTGCTCTTTCAGTACGTCCAGGCTGACCACAACATCATCTATCTGAATCATAAATGTTATTTAAAAAGAAACGAACCCACCCCTCCCTCACAGGGAAGGATGGGGTGGGTCTGCCTTTTATTTTACTTAATCAAGCATTTGCCATTCATCTCAGCCGGCTGAGGCAGTCCCATGATGTGCAGGATTGAGGGAGCCACGTCTGCCAATACGCCATTTTCCACCTTGGCTTCCTTGTTTTCTGTCACATAGATGCAGGGCACAGGGTTGAGTGAGTGGGCGGTATTTACCGAACCGTCGTTGTTCACTGCATTGTCGGCATTACCATGGTCGGCAATGATAATGGCTTCATATCCGGCAGCCTTGGCTGCTTCTATGACATCCTTCACACAAGCGTCAACTGCCTTCACTGCAGTTTCAATGGCACTGTATATACCGGTATGACCCACCATGTCACCGTTGGCAAAGTTCACCACAATGAAGTCAAACTTCTCACTCTTGATGGCATCTACCAACTTGTCCTTTACCTCAAAGGCACTCATCTCGGGTTGCAGGTCGTAAGTCGCTACTTTGGGTGAAGCCACCAAGATGCGCTCTTCCCCTTCATACGGAGTCTCGCGTCCACCGTTGAAGAAGAAGGTCACGTGGGCATACTTCTCTGTCTCGGCAATGTGCAACTGGCTCTTGCCTTGGGCACTCAAATATTCGCCCAACGTGTTCTGTACGTTCTCTTTGTCGAAAAGGATGTGTACACCGGTGAACGAAGCATCATACGGAGTCATGCAGTAGTATTGCAGTCCGGGGATGGTGTGCATGCCTGCTTCGGGCATATCTTGTTGGGTCAACACCACGGTCAGCTCCTTGGCACGGTCGTTGCGGTAGTTGAAGAAGATAACCACATCGCCCTCTTTGATGGTACCGTCCACGGTGGCATTGTGGATAGGCTTTACAAACTCGTCGGTGACTCCTTCGTCGTAGCTCTCTTGCATAGCCTGCACCATGTCAGTAGCCTGCTTGCCTTCACCATTGACCAAGAGGTCGTATGCAACCTTCACACGCTCCCAACGTTTGTCTCGGTCCATTGCATAGTAACGTCCTACAATAGAAGCTACCTTGCCGGCACTCTTTTCGCAGTGTGCAGTCAGTTGCTCGATGAATCCCTTTCCACTCTTCGGGTCAGTGTCACGACCATCCATGAAACAGTGTATGTAGGTGTTTTCAATGCCATATTCTTTTGCAATGTCGCACAACTTGTACAGGTGGTCGAGCGAACTGTGTACTCCACCGTCTGAGGTCAATCCCATCAAGTGGATGTTCTTGCCGTTCTCTTTGGCATAGCTGTAGGCGGCAACCACTTGCGGATTTGCAGGATGCTGCCATCAGCACAGGCGCGGTTAATCTTCACCAAATCCTGGTATACGATGCGTCCGGCACCGATGTTGAGGTGTCCTACTTCTGAGTTACCCATCTGTCCGTCGGGCAATCCTACATTTTCACCACTCGCTTGCAGTTGGGCATGAGGGTATGTCTCAGCCAGATAGTCCATATAAGGGGTGGGAGTGTTGAAGATTACATCACCTTTACCGTGATTACCGATTCCCCATCCGTCGAGAATCATCAAAAGAGCTTTCTTTGCCATAGTCTTGTTTATATATTATCCTTAAATTAATACTCTTGAAAAAATCGGCGCGAAGTTAGCAAATATTCAGCGAATATGCATGCTTTCAAGTTGAAAATCCCTTCAGAAACTGAAAAAACAACGTTTAAAAAAGAAATGTTCAACTGAAAACTACCGCCCACTACTCACCAACAGGCTGATAACTATCGTTTTTTCTTTGTCAGATTGCGTGCGAGCTGTGTTGCCACCGTTTTGGCAAAATAGGTGACGGCTGTACCTAATACCGTAGCAAATAAGCTCTTCTTTCTTGACGATGAGCGGCTGCTCTTTGCTGCCGCTTTTGTTTGGCGCTCCTCCTCTTTAGCTTTGCGGGCAGCCTCTTTCTCTTCGGCTTCTTTGGCTTTGGCTTCTGCAGCCTGCTTCTCAGCCGCTTCACGCTGTTTGACTATCTGTTCGAATGCCGATTCGCGGTCGACCACTGTCTCATACTTTCCACTGATGCGCGATGCGGCATTGATGGCACTTCGTTGCTCGTCGGTGATGGCACCAATCTGGCTCAGCGGGAAAAGAATCTTTGCCCGTTGTACCATAGCGGGAGCACCTTTCTCGTCGAGGAATGATACCAATGCCTCACCGGTTCCCAACTCCAATATCTCGCGTTCGGTGTCGAATGCCGGATTCGGTCGGAAGGTCTGTGCAGCAGCCTTTACTGCAGCCTGGTCTTTGGGTGTAAAAGCCCGCAAGGCATGTTGCACGCGGTTACCGCACTGCCCCAATATTGCCTCAGGCAAATCCGATGGCGATTGGGATATGAAGTATACACCGATGCCTTTAGAGCGTATCAGGCGTACAATCTGTTCTATCTTGTCGGTCAGTGCCTTGGAGGTGTCTTTGAAGAGCATGTGTGCCTCATCGAAGAAGAATACCATCTTGGGCAGCTCCATGTCGCCTATCTCAGGCATCTTGTCATAGATTTCCGTCAGCAGCCACATCAGGAAGGTCGAATAGAGCTTGGGTTGCAGCATCAGCTTGTCTGCCGCCAATATGTTCATCACTCCGCGTCCGCCTTCGGTCTGCAGTAGGTCGAAGATGTCAAACGATGGTTCACCGAAAAACGCTTCTCCTCCTTGCTCTGCCAATGCCAACAGGGCACGTTGGATAGCACCAACCGAAGCCGCAGAGACATTTCCGTAGGTCGTTTCATAACGTTTGGCATTCTTTGCCACATAGTCGAGCATCAGGCGCAAGTCTTTCATGTCGATGAGTGGCAGTTTCTCGTCCTTGGCGATGCGGAACGTCAACGTCAGTATGCCTGTCTGTGTCTCGTTCAGGTCCATCAGTCGTGCCAGCAACAAGGCACCCATCTTTTCGATGGTCGTGCGCATAGGGTGTCCCTGCTCTCCGAATACATCGTAGAAGCGCACCGGGCAACCCTCAAACTTCAGCGTCGTTGTATCCAACTTCCACTCAGCACACCTCTTCTCTATGAACTTGCTCAGCCCTCCCGTTTGTGATATGCCCGACAAGTCTCCCTTCATGTCAGCCATGAAGCAAGGCACACCGGCTTGCGAGAACGTCTCAGCCAGCACCTGCAGGGTAACAGTCTTTCCGGTACCGGTTGCTCCGGCTATCAGTCCGTGGCGGTTTGCCATCTTGCCTATAAGGTGGATTGCCCCTTCTGCCGAATGGGCAACATAGAGTTGTTGGTCTTTATACATAACAAAAAATATCGGTTTGTAATTTGGGGTACAAATATACTCAAAATCTTCCGATTATCCTTCAATCGTGGCAAAGAAAATAGAGATATGCCGGATTTCTCAATCATCTGCCTCTCTTGCTCCCCTGTCATTAGCTTGATGTGGCTTCCCAAGATACCCGCTTGCCAATACAACCAGACATCCACTTGCCAATACTATATCTGGGGTAAACGTGCAATAGGCTTTGGTGGTCTTTATACCGCGCTTGGTATGGATGAGAAGCCTGCTTCTTGATACGTTTAACCTTAGTGATGCATGCTTATCACCCGGGTGATATGACTGTATTACCCGAGTGATAAAGCCGCATCACCTGAGTGAGACGGTATAAGGAGTGCGGTTCGCGGGTGAATCAAGTGTACTTCGTGGGATTACCGTGTATGGTTCGTTGGGGTTACCAAGTCTTTGGTCGCAAGTCATCAAGGGTACAAGATAAGGTTGCAATGAGGTGACTTCTCTTTGTTTTTTTTAACGGATGATATAAATTCTCTTGTTTTTTCTTGCTCATATTCACAACTATTCCTATCTTTGCCCCGTCTCTACGCCGAAAGCTCTCCGTCGGGAGAGAACAGGGTGGGGATGTACATAATGGAAAAGGCGTTTACTTGGCGCTTTGGTTTTGACTCTTTGAAATTCTCGCAAAATTTCACCTATTCAAAAACAAAGCAACGTAGATGCCCTACGGGTGTATATATGCTCTTTGTCCATCTTTGGAAAGGTGGATAAAGGTGTTTATACAATTTCGGCGTGGGGTTTTGACGTTGCTCGTTCTGAATAGGTGGGCAATGCGAGAAGCCTCAGAGAGTCGGACGGGCAACAGGCACAGACTCTCACGCTTTTTTATTTTTTGTACCGAATCAGAACAGAATAAAACGTTTTTTATTATCTGCTCATTTCCGGGGAGTCTTTCAAAGAGCATAAGATTGTTGAGTATGAAAAAAAATACAAAACTTTGTTTGGCCAGTCTTTTGGGCTTAGTGTTTGGTCTTATGCCAGTATCAGTAAATGCTTTGACGATGCAGGCTACTTATGTCAATAGTAGTTCTATCAGTAATGCGAGGTATCTTGTTACTTGTGAAGATGGTACAGTATTGGGGTTTTATAAAAATAATAATACCTCTGCATATTTTACAGGGGCTATTACTGATGCAACGTCTCTTGTCGTACCTGATACAATTGTTTATTCCAGTTATACTATGGCCGTAAAATATTGCGGTTACAGCAGTACGTTGGATTTGGATGAGGCTCCCAATGTGATATCTATAACACTTCCAAGTACGATTAGTTCTATAAGCTGTTCTCTCCCTGAAACTATAACAGAAATGCATCTACAGTCGGAAACGCCTCCGAGTCTTAATAACAATTCCGATTATTCTTCTGTGGCTATTTATGTTCCTCAATCAGCTTATTCAACATATATGAAATACTGTGATTACGGTAATAATTATTGGTCCACTTCTATAGATGTTATTTATGAAGGGTGGGAACCGAAAGCATATACCATTCATGTTCCTACTGCCGGACAGTTTGGAAACTTGTTGTTGAATGAGATTCAGCAGTGGACCGATGTGGACGAACTGACTGTATCAGGTAGCTTGAATGCCGATGATTTGGCGTTGATTTCTCGCATGACACAAATTCGTAAGCTTGACCTTTCGCAGACTGATATTACTTCTTTCATTGGATGTAATGGACTTACTAGGTTGGCAACCGTAGTATTACCTTCTACGGTCACGAATATCGGAGAATATGCTTTCTATAATTGTGTAAGATTGGAATCCATCACTCTTCCAAATGTGACGGAAATTGGTTATTGTGCATTTAATGGTTGTTCTTCATTGAAGAGTATAGAATTGCCTATGGCAACAACTTTGGGAAGTTATGCATTCCAATATTGTGGGAACCTGCAATCTGTAAAGATTCCTGCTGTAACAGAAATACAAAATGAATGTTTCTATCGTTGTTATGCATTGAATGATATAGACCTCAGTAATGTACAAATAATAGGACGTAGGGCTTTTTCTGAATGCTTAGCGTTGACAAAGGTTGATTTGTCAAGTGCTACAGAATTGTCTTCAGAAATCTTTGAATATTGCCGCAAATTGAGTGATGTGACTCTTTCTGATAAACTTTCATCGATTCCTTCCAATATGTTTTATGGCTGTGATTCATTGACCTCTATCACTTTGCCTTCTTCTGTACAATCAATTGGTGGTGACGCATTTCACAGCACTTCGTTGAAATCAATTGTAATCCCTGAAGGATGTACTACTATAGGTTCATCTGCATTCTATGATTGTCCAATGGAAACCATCTCCATCCCATCCACTATAACCCAAATTGGTGGTAACGCATTTTCTTCGTCTGTAGTAAAGGACTTGTATTGCTATGTGATTGTTCCTTTCTCAACTTATGCTTTCAGTAATATGTCGTCGGCCACTTTGCATGTGCCTGAGTTCAGTGTAAATGCCTATCGTTTGCACGATGACTGGTACAACTTCTTTCAGACTGTAGCCATAGAAGGGGATATTGAGAAGTTGAATATCAACCAGGACTTTACCATCTATGCCTATAATGGCTTGGCAAGCGGTGTGGATGTGACACTTGATTATGGTGGTTATTATAATGAGTGGTACGAGTATGTAGATAATAGTCCTGCCCATCTGACCGTAAATGCCAATTCGGCATTCTCTGTAGGTTCTTATCTCCAGTATCAGAATTTGTATAGCTACGACGATTATTACTATGATTATGAGTTGGATGCTTATGTTTATGGAAAGAATCCCTATTGCACTACCCTTATTACACAGAACGAAATGACGGCAGACAGTGCCTGCACACATGCCTATTTGCCGACAAATCGTTGGAGTTTCATTTCATTCCCTTACGATGTGAATGTATCAGACATTTCAGTTCCCGAAGGAACCCTTTGGGTTGTTCGCAAGTATTCGGGTGAAGACCGTGCGGCAATGACGGGTAACACTTGGCAAAATGTGACAGAGGGTACAGTGTTGAAGGCAGGCGAAGGTTATATCTTCCATTGCAACAATAATAATAGCGATGGTTATTCATCAGGAATGGTAGAAGTGGTATTCCCGGCAGTTAATGGCACAGGTACACTTTTTGCTCATGATGATGTAGTGATTCCTTTGAATGAATATGTTTCTGAGTTTGCCCACAACCGTTCATGGAACTTGGTGGGTAACCCCTATCCCGCTTACTACAATACTCAGAAAATGGAGTTTGATGCCCCTATCACTGTATGGAATGGTTATGGCTACACAGCTTATTCTTTGCTCGACGATGATTATGTGCTGACTCCCAATGAGGCATTTTTTGTACAGCGTACAGCTGATTCCGAATCCATTACATTTCGTAAGGATGGGCGTATGCACAGTGCAGGCTTGGGTTATACCGACGAATATGTTGTGACTCGCAGTGCTTCTGTAGAACGTCACGTTTATAACTTCCTGTTATCTGATAATAATTACGCGGATCGTGCCCGTCTTGTCATGAACGAAATGGCTCAGATGGAGTATGAAGCTAGCCGCGATGCGAGCAAGTTTATGAGTAATAATACTGACGTGCAGCAACTCTACATTACCGATGGTGGTGTGAAGTATGCCATCGACGAACGTCCTATGGGTAATGGCATCGTCGGATTGGGTGCCTACTTTGGAAAGACTGGTGAATATACTTTGTCGTTGGCAAACAATCCAAATAGTGAAGTTTCTGTGATGTTGACTGACAAACTCACAGGAACAGTTACTGATTTGACTACAGAAAGCTACACATTCAATACCGAAGAAGGAACTGTGAACGACCGCTTCGTGATTGCATTGATGGGAACTACAGGAATTGAAAACAGTGTGGCTGATGAAACTCCTGTAACTGCTGTTTATACATTGGACGGAAAACTTATGCCTACAACAGACAACTTGCCTGCAGGCATCTACATCGTAAAGAAAGGCAATGTGTATACAAAATATGTGGTTGGTGAATAATTAAAATGGAAGCACACATGAAATATTTATATAGTTTTTTGATTGCATGGGCGATTGGACTGTCGGCATGGGCACAAAGCGGGGTTGACTACGACCCCGAAAACCCTGCCGATCCATCCGTGCCTCCTACTCCTGCGCAGAACTATACCCTTACGATGGAGACAGCACCGCGCTATGGTGGTAGTGTGAACCACAGTACTGTAACTGCCGAAGCTGGTACAGAGGTATATTGTCGGGCTTATGAAAGAACTGGCTATACATTCAGGAAATGGATGGTGGGTGATTCGTTGGTATCAACCAATAGCTCGTTCTATTTTGTGATGCCTGCTGAAAATGTAGTGTTGACAGCCTATTTTGATTATGCAGGCTATGACCCCGAGAATCCTGATGACCCGTTTGCTGATGGTTATGTACATAAAGTGGCGTTGTATGCTACACCGTCGGTTGGTGGTTATTTCAATTCGGCAAGTTTCACGCTGACAGAGAATGAAGAGACAAACATCTATGCCTATCCTCGTGAAGGTTATCGTTTCTCTTCATGGAAACAGAATGGCAAAATTGTATCTACGGAGAATCCTTTGACGATAACGATGGGCACAAAGGACTTGGAATATACTGCCACCTTTGTGTACGACCCTAAAAGTCCGGGTAATCCGTCACCCAACAATTTTAATCCGGTAACAGGTGAATTGATTATCGACGAGTTTGTCTTTGGAAATCTTAACAGTGCTATTTACTCTGTTTTAGGAGATAATGATTATTCCCTTGTGCAGAGTGTGACGGTGGTAGGTAAGATGGATAGCTATGACTTTGGGTTTGCAAACAATCTTTATAATTGTACATTGATAGACTTGGCAAGAACAACGGGCTATACCGAAGTTCCCAGTTGGGCATTTGAGTATAACACATCACTCACGAAAGTTATCCTTCCGACCAGTGTCGGCCAAATCAATCGTAACGCTTTCTATGGTTGTGAAAACCTGTCGGAGATAGTATGTTATGCATTGATTCCTCCAATCGTGAATTCCAATGCGTTCAGCAACATTCCCGAAGGAGTGGTTGTCCGCGTGCCGTCATCTGTGCTGTCGCAATATTCAGAAGCTGATGGCTGGAAGAACTTCACACTTCTTCCTTTGGATGAGGAGACTTGTGCCATCGGTGTTTCGCTTCCTGCTGATGCAACTGATGGACGATACAAGAATATGACGTTGGAGCTCAATAATATATCCAGTGGACAAGTCTTGAAGTATTTGATTACAGACCGTGTCGCGTATTCATTTGCCAACCTTGTTCGTGACACCAAATATAACCTCTATGTCAAGAATGCATCGGGTGCAGTCTTGGGTTCTATCTTGGACATTGAAGTGGGTGAAGAGAATGTGGATGTAGCTTTTGAGTCGCTGTTGCAACCGAAGGATGTTACGTTGAAGGTTGTTGCCTCGGATAATGCTGATGTAACTCAACAAACGACAATCACATGGTTTGACGAAGAAGGAAAATACTTGAATCAAGGTTCTGTGTTGAAAGGTGTCCTTGAAGGCGTAAATGTGAATTTCCGCATTGTGTTGTCTAAAGATTTGGCCATGCAATACGTAATGCCTGAGAATACGGAATATGTAGTCTTATCTACAGATAATGTTCTTGTTGTACAACTTACCCCATTTAATGAGGTGAACTTGTCGGGTATCGTAAAAGATATAACTACCGAATCCCCGATAAGCAATGCAACTGTTACTTTTTCTCAATTGTTGAATGAGAAATATTCAAAATCTGTAGTAGTACGAACAGACAATACTGGTGCATTCAATGCTACCGTTTATGATGCAGCATGTGATGTTGTAGTTGCAGCAAATGATTATGTATCAAAGACCTTTGAACTTGACCACTTGGCTGATTCTGCTATGTTGAATAACATCCTTTTGAAAGGAATCACTGGTGTAAGAATAAATGCTCAGTTGACCTTTACAGAAAGTGTAGCAGAAGGTGAAACCTCTGAAGCACAAAATGGATATGACGATTATGCTAATATCTCTTATTCTATATATAATAAGACGGCTCAAAAGGAAATTACTAATTTTAGTGTACAGACTCCTTATATTGTGCTTATTGAAGAGGTGGAACAAGATGATGTGTTGAGCATTACCGCATCAAGCCGTACAGGTAGCTTTAAGGAAGTTACAGTGTTGGGTGTGGTTGATGTGACCAATCGGGTGTCAGTAACTATTCCTATTGTCGAAGTGGGTGAGTTGCAAGCTAACTATAAACAAAGCAATTCATCTAAGATTGTGGGAGTTTTGTACAATTCAAAAGGTGAGTTGTTAAAGAAATCGTCGTATTCTGACGCTTCAATCTCTTTCAGTGATTTGGAGGATGGTTCGTACACACTTGTAACGATGGAAAGCAGCAGTTTCTTCAATTCTATTTTGAATTTGAAGGACTTGACGAATGCTGGTCTCATAGAAGGAACTCATTTTGTAAAGAATGACATTTCGGTGCAAAGTGGAAAGATTACCACATTGGCAATTGATAATGTTCCCGAATTTGATGACAGTCAGTTCTATTACACAGGTTCCAATACTCAGTTTACAGTCAACAAGCAGTCTGTTACAGTGGGCAACTATGTTACTTTGCGGGCAAAGGTTGACTTTAAGAAAGAGTATGCTAATGGGGTGTCTGATGTGAAACTTGTGTTTGACTTGCCGGAATCTTGTAGTTTTGTCGATAATTCCGTATTGACCGGGAATGGCACAGGAAGCTACTCGGTTAGTGAAAATCGTATTGTTGTTGACCTTGCAAACATCAATGATGTCGTACGATTCTGTGTGACACCTACGGATGGAGGAACTTGCAGGCCAAGTGCATTTGCTCAATTCAATGTGAATGGCAAAGAGGTATTGCAGCCGATTGGAACTGCATCGTTTGAGGCGGAATTGATGAAGATTACAGTACCTGAAATAACCGCTTCTACATCTGTGATTGTAAGTGGTGTAGCTACATCTAATAGTCAAATTAAAATTTATGATAATAATATTTTGGTTGGGCAAACGCAAAGTTTAGCTAATGGTCAATGGTCAACAAAAGTAGAGTTGTATAAACCATATTCTTGGAGTAACCACTCGATATATGCTGAAATCCAGGATATTGATGGTGAGAATTACGTGAGCGAAATAAAAGAAATGGTGTATGACAGGAATTCTGCTGAGTTGCTTAAAATATGGATGTTGTATAATGGTGAGGAAATTGTCTTTGATGTAAAAAATCGTAAGAATAGTACGAATAGTTACACTTATTTGGGGCATTCTAATATCGTTGATTATACATTTATTGCAGAATTTTCAAATTGTGACACAACGAATGTAAAAGATGTGGAATTCTCAGTGCTACTTACAGATGGTACTACTCGTAGAGTTGATGGTATCTATTCTTCATTAGGGAAATGGGTAGCAAGCTCGAAATTTCCTAATGATAAAAAAGTTCCTATAAATGTTAAGATAGATTATGTTAAAATGCAACAAACTCCTATTTATGATGAAGAAATGGATGAGGATTTTACTTCAGCATTGGATGGGCTTTTTAATGAAGTGCTGAATGTATATGATAACGGAAAACTATCTATAATTAATAATTCGGAAACAGAGTTGTATTTCTCTGTTATACCAGAAGGGCTAAATCTACCTGAGTATTTTCGGGTTGTTAAAGAGAATTACGACGATGTAAAATCGAAATATGAGTATTCTGATTATGTCCATATTATTAATGATTCTATGGATTGTGCTTTTGTTCAGGCTTTTAAGGAAGATTCATATGATGTAACTTTTTGGAATAATAAAAATAAAGAATCTTTTTCGTTATATTATACCGGAACTAAAGAAGCGACAGGGATTAATGGCAATCAACGGATTTTACCTTTTGCTATATCTGCAGGATATGGCATTTTCAGTTCTTGGTATGAATATCATCTTAAACAACCAGAGATAGAAAGTTGGTATAGAACTTTGAATATGGAAAAAGAGAAATGGAATAAGCACAGAGAACCAATTCTCAAAGTTCTGGCAGCAAGATGTGAAGATGGTAGTTATAGAATAAAGGATTCTCGTAAATTTGAGATGTACAAAGATTCTATAGAATCTTGGTGGAGTTCTGTTAATCGTTATATAAATAGTTTTGAAAAAATTATAGATGCAGAGAAACAAAGTTTAAAAAACTCATGCACTTTGAAGGGTGCATTATCCGTAGGTTTGTCCGCAATTGGTGCCGCTATTTCGGGAATGACAAGTTTGTTCTCTAATAGTGCTACTACTACAATACAATTTTCTGGACAAACTTTAAAATGGTGTACAGAATCTTTTGTTCCAGAAGCAACTACGGCTGCGACCGAAGGGGTTGGGCAAGCTATTTCTTCTGGAGGAGGATGGTATGTTGATAATATATTGGTTCCCAAAGTAAACATATCAAATTGGTATATAAATGAATCAAATAGGATTACTCGCATTTATATAGATCTTATCTCAAATATGCGTTCCGATTATTCTTCTTGTGAAAAAGATGATGAAGAAGATGACGATGAAAAGGAAGAAGATGATTTCCCAAATCCGCCGCTTGATCCTATTGTAGACCCCTCCGGCTACGTCTATGAAGGAGTTTCTTCCAACCGTATCGAAGGTGTAATGGCCTCTTGCTATTATAAAGAAACCGTAGAAGATATGTACGGTGATTTGCATGAAAACATCGTGCTTTGGGATGCTGAACAGTATGCCCAAGAGAACCCGCTGTTCACTGATGAAAACGGTATGTACCGCTGGGATGTTCCTCAAGGTTTGTGGCAAGTGAAGTTCGAGAAGGAGGGTTATCAGACTACTTATAGTGAATGGTTGCCCGTGCCTCCTCCCCAACTGGAAGTGAACATTGCCATGACACAGAACCGTCAACCGGAAGTGGTGAGTGCCCGTGCTTACGAAGATGGTATTGAAGTGGAGTTTGACAAGTATATGCAACTTGAAGGATTGAACACCGAAAACATCTTTGTGACTAAGAACGGTGAGACGGTTGCTGGTGCGGTGACGCTGTTGAATGAGGAGCAGACTTACGAAGATAACCCTATAACTTATGCTTCAAAAGTACGTTTTGTGCCCGAAACTTCGTTCCTGACTACTGATGAAGTGACTCTGACCGTGAGCCGAAAGGTGAAGAGTTATGCCGGCATCCAGATGGAAGAAGACTATATGCAGTCGTTTGACATTGAGAAAGAGGTGAAGAGCCTCGTGGCTGATTCGCTTATCAAGGTCGCTTACAATGGGGACAAACAAATTACGGTCAGTGCATTGCCATATGACGCTGCTATCGGTAAGAAGATGATTGTGAAAAACTCTTCCTCAATGATTGCCAGCATCTCTGCTGACACGTTGACCCTTGACGAGAAGGGACAAGCATCGTTGACACTGAATGGTGACCTGCCGGGAACTGCTATGCTGACCTTCTCATTGGCGGATGCCGATGTGCAGACTTCTTCTACCGTGCAGGTGGTAAGTCCTGAACTGTTGATGATAGCTTCTCCTAAAGCAACACGGGCTTCGGGTACAGCTGTTTATCGCGGAACTGAAGTGGGGCTGACTTGTGCAACCGAAGGTGCGGTGATTTACTATACCCTCGACGGCTCTTGTCCGTGTGACGAGAATGCCCCGCGTATGGTCTATGAGCATCCGATAGCCATCACAGAAGACATGACCATCAAGGCTATGGCTATGGTTGATGATTTAGAAGAGAGTGAAGTGGCTGAATTCAGTTTCACCATCAAGACTACCAACTTGGGTATGGATTTGAAGGAGGGATGGAACTGGGTATCGCACAACATGGAGACGGAGATTGCTACAACTGCCTTACCGCAAAATGCAACCCGTATCGTAGGACAGACGGCTGAATTGGTGAAAGACCCCGTTTATGGACTGATTGGAAACCTGAAGGCGTTGCAACCCGATGAGGCTTACAAGGTGCAGATGGATGCCGACTCTATCCATGTAATGAGTGGCTATGAGTTCAACCCGACTACCGGCATCGACTTGAAGAGCGGTTGGAACTGGTTGGGGTATCCCTTGAGCCAGACCATGAGCTTGAGTGAAGCTTTTGTAAACATGCAACCCGATGATGAAGATTACATCGTAGGGCAGGACGGATTTGCACAGTATGCAAACGGAACCTGGACAGGTACGTTGCAAACATTGAATCCGGGTATGGGATATATGTATCACTCGCAAAGCGACAAGAATTTCGCCTATAATAGCGCCATCGTATCCAGGGCACGTGCCATCTATGGACGTGGAATAAAGAACGAGACTCCATGGGCTGTAGATAAAAACAGGTATCCTAATGTGATGTCGCTGGTAGCCGACCTCTATGTAGATGGACGGAAGAAGGGTGTGAACAGCTATGCAGTGGGTGCTTTCTGTGGTACAGAGTGCCGTGGCGTAGGTAAGTATGTAAGTGGTAAACTGATGATGACTATCTATGGTAACGGTAATGAAAAGATTACCTTCCGTGCGATGAATAACGAAACAGAAGAAGTGTTTGACATCGTGGAACAGACTGTCTTTACAGAAACCTTGTTGGGTAGCTTGTACATGCCATTTGCCTTGAATGTAGGAAATGCATCAACCATTTCGGAAGCTGAAGCTGCTTGGAAAGTTTGGCCTGCAGTTGCTACAGAAAACCTTTACCTGTCGTTGAATGGAAATACATTTGACCGTGTGACACTGACCGACGTATATGGTAGTGTGGCATTGGTGAAGGAAAATGTAGAAGAGGGTGAAGCAATCCATGTAGCTCCGCTGGCTGACGGTATCTATATCGTAACGGCTGTACAAGGTGGTAATATGTATTACAAGAAAATTGTGAAAGTAGGTAAATAGAGAATGGTCCGGTCTCTCTCTTTAGGGAAGAGACCGGGCTTACATTAAAAAGAGACCAATATGAATAAGATAAGAATATGGAGCTGGTTAGTCTGCTTGATGTTGCCGATCTGCTATGTGCAGGCGCAAGATACGCATTGGCAATGTGATATCTATAGCTACCAGTATGACATGACAGTTTATCCGGAATTGCAATTGGACGGACAGACAATCAAGGCGTCTGCTAACTATGAATTGGCAGCTTTTTGTGGTGAGGAGTGTCGGGGAGTAGCAACGGTTGAAATTATTCCCGGTACAGACAAAACCTATTATTACCTGCGTGTGCGTAGTAATGCTTCGGAGGGAGAGACCATCACATTCAAGTTTTATCATACAGCAACCCGGCAGGAGGTAACATTGAATGAATCAATAACCTTTGAATCACAAGCAATGCAAGGATTACCCAGTGAACCGTATGCATTGACAGGAGAGAATACGGTAATGTTGGGTGATGTGAATGGGGATGGTAAGATTACAAACGTCGACTTTATGGGAATGATGAATTATCTTTTAAGAAGGAGTATGTCTTTCTCTTTTTTGGAAGCCGCTGCAGACCTCAACTCTGATGGTAAAATAACGAATGTTGACTTTATGAAACTAATGAATATACTTTTAAGACGATGAAAAAAAACTTTTTAGGAATATTTCTGCTCTTCTTGATAATTGGAGCAATGAAAGTTAATGCTCAGGCATTTCTGTTTGTGGAGAACGTGAAAATGATGCCAGGGGAAACCAAAGAAATTAGCATTAATCTGACAAATAGTGTAGACATCCAGATGGCAGGTTTTACCATTCTATTGTCGGAAGGCTTATCTTTAGTTGATGCCTACTATGATGAAGATTACGATCAATACAAAGTTGTGAAGTTTGTGGATGAACGTAAACCCAAGGGAGGACAACTTGAAGAAACCAAAATCAGTGATACAGAGATTGATGTTATGGCTTATGCTTTCAGTGCTTCTGCTGACGCTGTTTTTAAAGGTTCTGAAGGGGCTATTCTTACTTTTCAGGTGAAAGCTTCAGATAATATGCCTTTGGGTGAATACCAAATTGTATTGAAAGGGGATGATAAAGTGACTACACCTGATGCGGTCGGTTACAATTCTGAAGATGTTGTAGCTAAGGTCAATGTATATCAAAACGTAGATGTTAAAGTTACAGCCGGAGCCAATGGTACAGTTTCAGAAGGCGGAACTTATGAGACAGGAACGGAAATCACGTTGACTGCAACCCCTAACGAGGGATACCATTTTGTAAAATGGTCTGATGGGTCAACAGAGAATCCTTATACTTTTGTTGTTAATGAAGCTAAGGATTTGGTAGCAACCTTTGAAGTTAATAAGTATGAGGTCGTCTACACATTGGATGGTGCTGCCTTTAAAACTGATTCAGTCGCATTTGGTGCTCAGATTACCACTCCCGAAGCTCCTGCTAAGGAGGGATATACCTTTGCCGGTTGGGGTGAAGTGCCTGCAACGATGCCTGCTAAGGACCTTGCTTTGAATGGAACCTATACCATCAACAAATACAACCTTATATACAAGGTGGATGGTGTTGAGTACAAGAAGGTAGAAGTGGAGTATGGTGCAGCCATCACCGCAGAAGCTCTTCCTGTAAAAGAGGGTCACACCTTCAGCGGTTGGAGTGAGATACCTGCCACTATGCCCGCCAAGGATGTAGAGGTGACAGGTACTTTCACAGCCAACAAGTATGAGGTGGTTTATACGATAGAGGGAGAATCGTTTAAGAAAGATTCAGTTGTTTATGGTACAGCCATCACCACTCCCGAAGCTCCCGCTAGGGAAGGATACACCTTTGCCGGTTGGGGTGAAGTGCCTGCAACGATGCCAGCTAAGGACCTTGCTTTGAATGGAACCTATACCATCAACAAATACAACCTTATATACAAGGTGGATGGTGTTGAGTACAAGAAGG
>JAFUPU010000026.1 GCA_017472635.1 Bacteroidaceae bacterium | reverse complement strand
ATCCTGTCGTATCCTTTGTTGCATACAAAGTCTATTTCCAGTTGTTTGCGCTCGCTCTTCCCTTCTGAGTTTTTGGTATTGACAGTGACTTGCCCCACATCGACGGCATAACCTCGCAGGCGCAACTCATTGTAGATAAGATTCTCCATCAGATGAGTCTTTTCTGCTTGACGGAAGTTCAACCTTGCATTGCGTAATCCCAAATCTTCGAAATAATATTTAGCCGGAGTATCAATGTATTTGCGCCCCTTGATGTCATAACGAATAGAACGCTCTATCAAAAATGCGTCCTGCATATACTCCAGATATTTCTTGATGGTATCCCTCGAAATTCCGCTTTGTTTGATGGTCTTGAATGTGTTTGAAAGTTTCTGAGGATTGGTCATTCCACCAATGGACGATGCCAAGATGCTGACAAGTTCTTCCAAATCGTCATCGTTCAGAATGGAATTGCGCTCCTTTATATCTTTCAGGTAGGTGTGCGTAAAGAGGTTACGCAAGTATTCTTCCCGCTCTTCGTCGCTCTCCATAGCCACGGTTTGGGGCAGTCCGCCATAGAGCATATAGTCCGCCAACAGTTGTTCTCTGTCTTTGCCTCCCTCTTGTGCGCTGCAATATTCCTTGAATGACAACGGATGGATGCGAATTTCATCACCTCTGCCACGAAATTCGGTAATCACATCCTTTGATAAGAACCGCGCGTTGGAGCCGGTCACATAGACATCTGCATTGGGGGTATGAAGATAACTGTTCAGTACATCTTCAAACTCGCTGACCATCTGTACCTCATCCAGCAACACATAGTGCATCTTGTCATCTTTCAACAACGAGTCGATATGGGCCAACAGTTTGTCCGGATCGCGAAGTTCCTTATTACGTCTGTCTTCCAAATTGATACGTATGATATGCGCATCATCCACCCTCTCTCTTTGCAATGCATTGACAAAAAGTTGGAACAGCAGATAAGATTTTCCGCATCTGCGCATACCTGTCACGACTTTTATCATCCCGTTATGACGACGACTCAGCAACTTTTGAAGATAAAGATTACGTTCTATTACCATATCCATTCGTGTTTTTTGCGTAAATACGCATTTTTCACGAGTGCAAAGATACACTATTTATTGGTTAAAAAAAACTTTTCATTCGTATTTTTTGCGTAAATACGCATTTTTCGCGAATGAAGGGAGAGGGGCAAACCCAACACTCTTTTTTTATTCAAATAATTCATCTATAATAGCCGTATTTCCAACTATTATTTGTATTTTTGCATCGTAATAGCCAAAAATACGACCTTTATGAATGATGTGTATATGCTTTCGGATACAATGATTCTTCAGAAAATCGGGGATAGAGTGAGGAGCGCAAGGCTTAAACAGAACATCACTCAAAAGAATCTGTCGGAGGCGGCCAACGTGTCGCTCACCACACTCAAGAACATGGAGGGTGGAGAAATCCGCTCGGTGGATGCCCTGCTCAGAATCCTGCGCACCTTAGGACTGCTGGATGCCTTCCAGCCTCTGGTGGATGAAGAACAACTCAGCCCCCGAGAGTATTACGAGATGGTGAATGAAGCCAAAAGGAAACAACGGCAGCGGGCCGTCGGCAAAACGAATCGTACAGTGAATAAGGAGGAATCGGAATGGTAGATGTAGCAAAAGTGATGATGTTCGGTATGCCCGTCGGAATTTTCCGTTGGGACAACCGGTATGATGTCGTGCAGTTTGAGTATGACAACTCTTTCATAGGGCATGGCATAGAGCCTTCTCCCCTGATGATGCCTGTTCGCGAGGGACGTGTCTATTCTTTCGGCAACTTGGACAAGGAGACCTATAAGGGGTTACCCGGCATGTTGGCCGATTCTCTCCCTGACACTTATGGCCGTGCGTTGTTCGACCGCTGGCTGGCTTTGACTGGTCGCGCGAGTGGAAACATTGTAGAGACCCTTTGTTTCTTAGGTAAGCGGTGTATGGGAGCATTGGAGTTCGAACCGGCCATAGATGCGGACTTCGACAGAAACATCCGTATCGAGATTGATGCATTGGTGGAGGTAGCGAAAAGTGCGTTGACGGAAAAAACGGACTTTGGAGCAAACCTGAACGATGACAAGAAAGCGGCAATAGCTGAAATTCTACGTTTGGGGACCTCTGCCGGTGGTCAACGTGCAAAAGCCATCATTGCCTATAACAAGGAAACGGGCGAAGTGCGCTCTGGGCAAGTGGAAGCACCGAAAGGCTTTGACTATTATCTCATAAAATTGGATGGTGTGTCGGCTAAAGTGGGTTTTAAAGAAACGGAGAACTTCGGTCGGTTGGAATATTCATTCTATCAACTGGTCAAGAAATGTGGTATAAACATGATGGAGTGTTCGCTGATAGAAGAGGAAGGTAGAGCACATTTCCTTACCAAACGCTTTGATCGCGTGGCGGGAAAAAAACTGCACATGCAGACACTTTGTGGCATTGCCCATTACGACTATCGCATACATCGGGCTTATTCCTACGAACAGGCGTTCAATGTGATGAGAACACTCCGACTACCTTATTCGCAAGCCAAAGAGATGTTTCGCAGAATGGTCTTCAACGTCATTGTCCGCAATCAGGATGACCATACAAAGAATATCTCATTCCTCATGGGCGAGGATGGTGTATGGAATCTTTCCCCCGCCTACGATATGGGGTACGCCTACAATCCGAACGGCGGATGGACGGCCACTCATCAGATGTCCATCAACCACAAGTTTGACGACATCACCCGGTTGGATTTACTGGAATGTGCAGCCTTGAACAACATCAAGGATGCTTCATTGATTATCGATGAAGTGCGCGATGCCGTTTCAACGTGGCCGACAATAGCCCGAGAGTGTGGTGTTCCTCAAGCGATGATAAAGACCATAATTCCCAATTTATTGCTGAATATCTGATGGTTATTCACTAATGAGCAGATGCGTCTGCTCTATCCACAAGTCCGCCATGCGCCGGTGGCCGGCAGGGGTGGGATGGATACCGTCCCAAATCCAATGGCGACCGCTGTTTACGGGGTGTTCGCGAAGGAGTTTGTCAAACAACGCATCGAAGGGGACGAGGATGGCGTGGTAATCCATTGCTATTTTGCGCACGATGGTGGCACACTCCGTGACCAGCGAATCGCGCAGAGGAAAATCGGCCGTTTGGGCGAGCTTACCCGTCTGTGCCACGAAGGGGGTGCAGAGCACCAACTTCACATCGGGGTTGGCCTTCCGTACGGTGTCGAGTAGGGCGCGATAGGTGCTCTCCCACCCTTCAAAGTCGAAAGGACCAACGGGGGTTTGACGGAGATGCTCATTGACATCGTTTGTACCGATGAGGATGGAGAGCACATCGGGGCGCAAGGCAATGATGTCTTTCTCACACCGGATGGCCAATCCCTTCAACGTGTCGCCACTGATGCCCCGGTTGAAGAACTTGTACTCCTGCTCGGGATAGAGACTCTCGAAGTGGCTGGCGCAAAGCATCATGTAGCTATGGCCGTAGATGTGGTTCAGGTCCCAATGGTTGCGCTTATCGGAGGGTTTGGCACTGCCTCCGCTATTGCCCCACCCGCCATCGGTGATGGAGTCGCCAATGAAAAGCACCCTCAACCCCTCTCCCTTGATGGTGAGAGAGAGGGTGCTGAGGAGGCAAAGTATAATGAAAAAAGTCCGTGTCATAGATTGATTGGCTAAAGGGTTTCTGCTACGGTACCCATATTTTCTTCCCATTGGTGATTATCAGTCCTTTGGCGTCTCGCCTGACGGGTTGCCCGACTACGTTGTAGGCTTGTCCGCTATGTGCCGGTACTTCTGGAATCACTTCGCTTATGCCCGTGTTATCATCGGCAATCACCAGCTTCAGGAAATCGATGCCGGATGGTATCTGACTGGAGGGTATGAAGCAATTATTCTTTATGATTGTCGCACTTGAGGTTTGCTTGCTGAATCCGACATCGCCCGATGCGTTTTTCTGCAACAGGAATCCTTCAGTCTCTATCTGTGCAGACAGGACACCCGTCAAATGTCCGTCAGAGCAGGTTTGTGTCAAGGCTTCTGTATCTCCACAGACGTAATAGGGTCCGAAATCCTTTTCTGCATACAATACGACGGGTGTATTGAGGGGAATTTCGTTCTCTATCCTCGCCAATTCTATGGTTGCATTTTCGACATTGATTGTTGCTGTATAGACCTCCATGCCTTCTGGTATTGCCACATTGAAGGGGGCACAGAAAGTGGTGTACTGGCCTGCGCCAAGTTTTATGATGGCGGCTTTGGGGAGTTTGGTCAGGGTGGCCACCAGTTCTTCGCGTCCGGTAGTGATGTTCTCCAATACGAACGAAGGCATATCCTGACTGGCGGTACTCTGGAAGTCCCATACTCCTGAGGTGTATCCTCCGACGGGATATCCGGTCAGCCCTGTTGTGATGGTGCGGCTGACGGCGAATCCACCGTATGCATTCATGTATGGTTTGCTTCCGCTCTCCATGCATTTGATCTGATAGCCCGTGCCACTGGGTTCTAATGCAACAGTCTTTTGAGCAATGGAGGTCGAGGTCTTCCAATAGTTGCCATCGGGTATGATAAACGATTGGGTGGATATGTTGTAGAGCCAAATGTTTCCCGTCTCACTGTCTGAGATTTTTGCCCAAAGGCTGTTAGCGTTGGGTGTGGTAATGCGGTTGAGGTAGTTGTCGTACTTGGGTTCTACCGTGATATAATGGTTGGCGGTTTGCCCGTTTCCCTTTATATAAACATTTTCGATGCTTGCCTTGTAGAAGAGTTCTTCGGCATCGTGGCTACCATCGCCATAGTATCTGAGCACCGCGTTGTCCATCCCTACCCATGTGGCATCACTCTCGGCCGAGATATCCAATCCGATGGTGATATCACCGACGTCTGTCAGATTCAACTCAACGCTATAAGATTCGGACCAATTGCTTTGCTTCGAAGAACAGTCGGCCTGCCGGTCGTTGATGAAGAGTGTCACTCCGGTGCAACCTCCCGTATTCTTCTGTGCAATCACATCTGCCTCGAAGAGGTATCGCCCGACGGGCATATCTTTCAGTGTCTGACTCATGCGGTTGGGCTTTGTCACTCCGGCATTACTCCAAGCCTCGGCAAATGGGTTACTGCCCAACTTGTTGTAGTTGTGATTATTGCTGGTATTGAGATGTATGTCCGCACCACTACCTGCATGGAGAATGTCCCATCCTTCGAGACTGTTCATATCGGCGTTTGCCAAGGTGATGCTGACAGGATTGTTGGCCGTTGCGTTGGCAAACTTATAAACATTAATGGCGGATTTCAGTGCTTCCATCGCCTCGTCCAGTGCCACTTCGTAGAAACTGCCCGCATAGGTCTTGGCTACTCCGATAGCCTCCAAGAGCGATTCTTTTCCATACCTGTAAGAGGTGTTGGCGTATAGAGCCTCGGCCTCTGAAATAGCAGCCAAGAGTTCGTTTTGGGTATTCAATATGCCTGCCAGTTGCAACGTGTGGATGCTTACCACCTTTCCATCCTCATATATGCCGACTTTCAGAGTTTGGCTCCCAGAGGGAATAGAGGTTGCTTCTTCGAAAGTCACTGTTGCCTCGGCATAAGGAGCAAGGGAGGCTACAGAGCCTGTTGCCAACACCTGTCCCGAACTTGAAGCGACCTTGACTACTACACCTTCCGTTGATGCCTTCAATCCGTAGTTCTTGACCCTCACACTAACCGGTTGGCTCTTGTCACCGATAACCGGCAATTCGGGCGAGAGACAAGCCGGCTCGTAATCGATATACCTGAGCCGGGCATAGCCATAGCACATACTTCCTGCTTTGGCATTGGGATACGCTGGGGTATAGTTTTCGGCGAATGTACCTATTAACTTCGGTGCAAATTCATCATCGGTAAGTCCGGTAGAAGCGCCATTGAATGTCAGTGTCAGGTTGCCTTCCGCATCCGTAGTAGAGGCAGTACACACCGCTCCGCCTCCGGTATTGACGGTTGCATGAGAGCCGAACCTCAACGATTCGATATTGAGGTCTGACGCAGGATCAAAGCCTTCCTCCGAATATACCTTGAGATGGATTTCACTTGTGCTGACACCTATTTTCTCTTCGTTCAGCACCTCCATGCGAAGTCCCGGATTCAAAGGCATTACGATATTCTTTGACGAATGATTGTCGCCTGCCTGATCACTCCCCTTCTCTACATCAATCACTGCCATATTGAGATAAATGGCCCGTCCGTATTCATCTTGGAAAACACGTGGACGCTCAAACTTTGTCCATTCTTCACTGGTGCCATCGGCATGAATGGCGACTGTCGGGTCGTAGGCCGTACCCTTTTCGCTCACCCAATGGACACCATCCTTGGAGCGGCTGTAATAGGCTATCTTGTCATTCCAATGATTGACAATCATGTGATATTGGAACTCGTCTTTCCAAATTACAGGGTCTTCGAAGTAGCGCTGATAGCCACCGGGATATGCACTGACATCGTACACCTCTTCAAAGGCTGAAAGGCCATCTTCGCTCACCCACACGGCACCGCCACGATCCATAGCCAATACCGACCCGTCGGCACGCTGTGCAAAGGTCCAATTGGAGTAAGAGGTAGTACTACCGGTTGACAAGGCACGGTTCCGAAGATTGGTGGGCATCAACTCTTTCGCTCCCCAAGGGCCATCCAAGGTGGCAGACTTATAGCGGTAAGCTGCACTGTTGCCTATGAGTACATACATGACGTATGAACCATCCTTTGCTTGAAACACCGTAGGGTTATGTCCCTGACCAATATTGTAATCAGAGACATGAGTATAAGGGCCATGAGGAATGTCTGAGGTTACGTGATAGACATCGGAGTTTGGCCAATAAGAATGGGCACGTCCGGTAGCATCCCATGCGGCAAGGAACAGATGATACTTGCCTGTAGCATCTTTCACTATGTTTCCTCCCCAATAAGAGAGGATGGCTTTGCCTCCGTTGTCTGCCGATGGTTCGACGCCATTGTCCAAATAGCGTCCTTGCACACCGCTTGCTCCCCAAATGGTTTGCCCGGCATCTTTCACTACACTGCCTTGCATCGGTAGGATACGGTCTTTGAATTGTCCGCCTGCAACTAACGATTGTCCAAAGGCTAATCCAGATAAAGAAATAGCTAATCCAATAAAAAATAAATCTCTGATTCTCATAATCGATTCATGTTGTTTAAGTAATGTTTCACGTTCTTTCTCCCTCTCTGAAATCCCTAACTCACTTCTTTATTTTAATTACCGGTGCGATGGTGTTTACCTGTTCGGCAGGCAGAGTAACGATGAGTCCCTTGTTCGTACGTTTGAAAGGAATGCTACCATACCCTAATAATTCAACTCGCCTAATATTGCGAGGGGCTATATTGCTATCCGTAGCCAATGATTTGATGACGATTTTTCGGTCTTCAGGCCATGCAAGGGCTGTTGCATAGATGTGTTTCTTTGTTTGTGTAAAGCGAATTTCCTGTGCACCAGCGCGGCTATAGGCTCCTTCATTGAAACCTTGGGCATTGATTTTTACATTGGAATCGGAATGGGACCTTCGCCAAACTTTTTCCAAGGACGGGTTCCTATGATACTCTCCTTATTCACGCGCATCCAAGCTCCGAATTCATCGAGGATAACTTTCTCTTTTTCGTCAAAAGTGCCATCAGCACGGAGGGGTATACTGAGGAGCATGTTTCCATTCTTGCTGACAATATCGACCAAGAGTTTTACTATCGTAGCTGCCGATTTGTATCGCCCGTTTGCATTGGTTCGTCGGCTTCTGACACTTTCACTTGAAACTCTCCTTCAGCTTGTGCACAAATGTACATTTGCAGGCAAGTTGTCCATATTAACCATTTTTTCCTCATAAGACTGGTTTTTATTTTTTGCAAAAGTACAAACTTTGCTTATACATTGAATAGGTAATAGTCGGCTAATAATAGGATATTCTCGATATTATAATTGCTAATATAATAGGAAATAGCTAATTTTGCATTAAAATAACAACAAGTAGCAAAACTTTATGGAATCTGTAGAACAGCTGCATCTGTTGGCGTTGAATGTAGGATTGGCACATCATTATGCCGATTGGAACTGGCAGCATGTAAATAGTCCTTTTGCACGCATCTATTATGTGGTGGAGGGAGAGTCAGAACTGATTCTTCCAGATGGTGTGCATTTATTACGTCCTGGGTATATGTATTTCATTCCGCCTTTTACCACGCACAGCTGTAGGTGTAATGCTTTGTTTGTACATTATTATCTTCATGTTTATGAGGATGCACCAGATAGTGCGGGGTTTCTCGACGAATGGAATTTCCCGACTGAGATTGTCGGTGGAGAGTTAGAACGAATGTTGTTCGAGCGATTATGCAAGCTGAATCCGCATATGGCATTACTGCATTCTGACCCGACGAGTTACGACAACCACTTGACGTTGAAACAAAATATAACTAAAAACCGTCAACGCACATTTTCTAATAGAGTTGAGTCTCGTGGTATAGTTTTTCAACTGTTTGCCCGCTTCTTGGCAGAGGGACGCAAAGGACATGCCTCTATCGACGAACGGATACGTTCGAGCCTTGTTTATATTCGTCAAAACATTCGTCGTCCAATCACTATAAGTCAGTTGGCAGAGAAGGCAAACCTGTCGAAAGACCATTATATACGTTTGTTTACGCGCGAGATGGGAATTACTCCTCTTCAATATGTTAACCGGAAGAAGATTGAACAGGCCCAACTTATTATGCTTACTCGGGGATTGCCAGTAAAGAGTGTAGCCTATATGTTGGGGTTTGAAGACCATTCTTATTTTAATCGGCTCTTTCGGAAAATATCGGGATATACACCCATCGGGTATCGTGAAATGTTAACAGTTAAGAATTGAAATGCGTGTGAATTTAATCGTTGGAGCATTGCTTTTTATGCTCAGTGGATGCCTGCAAGACAGGTCTGAAGAGAAGTGTCAGGAGATGACAGGTACAAACCCCTATCTGCCCTTGTGGGAATACATCCCCGATGCAGAGCCTTACATCTTCGAAGACCCTGACCGTCCGGGCAATATGCGTGTCTAT
>JAFUPU010000004.1 GCA_017472635.1 Bacteroidaceae bacterium | reverse complement strand
GCCATGCGGTGCTGATAGCACGCAGATGACGCGGATTCAGCGGATGACCGCGGAGAAGATTGTGCCATGCGGCACTGATGGCACAATGATGAAACGTATATAACGGATGAACACAGAATCTATATTTATGATGTGACTATCAACTATGAATTATCAACTATCAACTGACCATGTGTTTTTTCTTCCTTTTCCTTCATTTCACCCTTAGCCGGTTGTTTTACAGTTGGTTGGTGGTGAAGGGAGGCTCTTCCACGCTCCTTTCTCTTGTTCCTACTTTCAACCCTTCAACCTCTTTAATGGCACGCGGATGACGCAGATTCAGCAGATGACCGCAGATTTTTTTATTTCTCGTACCGCAAGGCAAAAATCATGCGTGTCTAAAACGTGCCGCATGGCAAAAATAGATCCGCGTTCATCCACCTAATCCGCGTCATCTGCGTACCATTCAGCGCCGCATGGCACACACTTTTTCAACCCTTCAACCGCGCGAAGCGCCATCCCCTCTCACCTTTTAACTTTTAATTTTTAACTTTTAATTCATTGAAGGAAGTGAATGTACGTTGGAAGAGTGTCGTTTCACCCTTAACCGGCAACTATTCAGTTGGTTGGAGGTGAAATGAAGGGGTGAATTTGATGAAATACTTATGGGAGTAAGGGATTGGGACAATGGAACGCGTTATATCTGTCTTTCTGAATTAAAATTTTCATCCTGTTGTATATGACACGTTGTTGTAGCATCCTTTTTAGGTAAAATAGTTACGGCTCTACAAAGTGAGGTTTTCACTTGTAGAGCCGCAATCAACTTTTTACTTTAAATAGGTTATCCTATTCTTTCGTTGGTTCTTCAAAAGGATAGACTAAACGGACGGGATGTTTGTATTCATTCTCATCATAACGCGAGAGTAAACTTCCTCCACCTGCACGTGTACAATATGAATAAGAACCACTATAATAAGAAGTCCAAAATCTAGTACTAAATTCGGTTCCGCCAAATGCCTTGATGGCATTGTTTATATATGACCAACGGGCACTGATGACTCTTCCTTGTGACTCGGTAGGCAGGTTGTCTCCATAGTATTCACGGGCATTAGAAGCGAGCATATCATCTGCAGGTTCATTTTGCATGGCAACGATAAATTTGATGGTGTCAGTCGATACGGAGACCCCCACAATTTCATATTCTGTTTTGTCTATGACATCAGCCCATTCTGTCTGGGTGTAGTATGTCATTACACTGTCTTTTCTTACAGCCAATGAAAGGTCTAACGGATCTCGCCATACAATAGGTGTGGCTACAGTGGTAGGATAGACCAAACGAACGGGAAATTCTCCACGGTCACCATAGTAATAATAATAGCCTATGTTTCCTCCACCAGCATATGTGTAATAATCATAATCAGAAGTATAATAGGAAGTCCAAAATTTGGTGCTAAATTCGGTTCCTCCAAAAGCCTTGATGGCATTGTTTATGTATGACCATCGGGCACTGATGACTTCTCCTTGTGACTTGGAAGGCAGGTTGTCCCCATAGTATTTTCGAGCATAAGAAGAGGCCATATAATCTGTCGGTTCATTCTCCATCGCAATGATAAAGCTCTCGTCTCCAGTGATTACGGTGACTCCCTCGATGATGGCATCGCTAAGGTTGGCTTTGGCATATTGTTCCTGTGTCAGGTAGTAACGAACGCCGTTATAGGAGACGGCCAATGAGAGGTCAACGGGAGTGGTGGAATAGAGCGTCGGGAGTGGTTTTTCAGGAGTCTCTCCTTCGCCCGATTCTCCACTATTTGAAGAACTACAGAGGGTGGCAATGAATGATTTGGCATTAGCCTGCACCATGGGGAACTGGTCACCCAGCGAACTGGAGCAGTCGAGCACCAGCATGATTACAGCGGAACTTTGTTCGTTTATAATTTCAGGCTGGTCATCCCGGTCAAACTCAGAGTTGATTTGCCAAGACGAGGTAGAAACCAAATACCATTCGTCCACAAAGTCCATTGAAAGAAGTTTGTTCCCCTCGGTGTGGATTCCTTCAAATGTGAAGGAAACAAATATACCCTCGGTAACTCCTGTGATGGTTGTGCCTGATGTGGAAGTCATACCGTGGTATTCTACATCGGTCAATGTGCGTGAGCGCAGGTTGAAAGTTCCTTCAATGTAGAGTTCTGACAGTTCGGCAGACGACACATTGTCGAAGGTGAATCGGATGCGTGTCCCATTGGAAATACCCGGCATTTTTAAAGTCACGGTCTGCAGGTTGGTCGAGCGGTTGAGTTGTTCGGCTATTTCCTGGAACTTGGCATTCACCTCGGCCATATTCTGTACTTCTGTGGCCTTTTCGTCGGAGGACGCCAGCAGTTTTAATGTGCGATGGAATTTCTCTATTTCATCTTCGTTCTTTACGTCACTTCCACGAATTCCTACAGAAAAAGCAGTAATGGTGTCTCCTGCAATAATCTCATTGGAAATCCGTTGCTTGATGGCTTCCAAATAATCATCATCACTCTCAAAACGGTCGTCCAGCATCAGTGAACCTTGGTCGAGTCCGTCGGTGAACGTAACGACTGCCACGGTCGAGATGTCCGTTGGCAAAGATGCCGTCTGCAATGCATCTATGGCTTCATCTACAGAGGAGCAAAGCACAGTACCTTTTTTCATACCCAATCCGTCAACGAAAGCATCGTAAACGGTCTTTGTCTCTGAGTTAAGGAAGGCAATGGGTTGTGTAATGATGCTACTGTTGAATCCCATAACTCCCAAGTAGAGTCCGCTCTCCATGCTCGAATCTGTCATTGTTATGATGGCAGGTGTGGGGCAAAGTTCGCTTTCATAGCCATTTACCCGAGCTTTAATCTTGTAGTAATTGGTGCCGGCAATAGGGGTGCTATCCACATACTGGTCGGAAGTCAGGTTGGTTGCTAATTGGGTGTAATTGGTGCCATCAGCCGAGCGATAGACATCATAAGTTGCTCCCTCGATGCCGCTCCAGTTGAGCACGACATTGTTGTTGTCAATGGTAGCCGTCAGATTTGTCGGAGCGTCTATCACATTGTCAATAATGATGGAGTCCACCATTTCCACGGGATACGATTGCAGTACATTCCCATTTTGGAGAATGCGGATTACTCTGTTTTGGGCACTTATTGATGATGTGCCTAACATAGCGACGAACGCTACTAAATAATATAAGTTTTTCATATCAGTATTCTTGATTTCTTTTTATTTAACTTGGATTTTTAGCGATTGTATGCGTTCCTCATCGGTATATTTTACGATGTATATTCCTGTGGGGAGGCTTTCAAGGGAGTATGCAGTCTCTTCGGGAGAAAGGCGAACCGAATGAAACAGCACTCCGCTATAGCTATAGAGCTGTAGCTGCCCATTTCCCGACGAACCATTGATTAACAGACGTTTTTCTACAGCATCATATTTCAGATAAAATGTAGTAACTTCCTCTCTCTCTTCAATCCTGTTGGGCAGTGGTTGGGCTTCGAAAGTGAATTTGCGTACGTTTTCATAAGGGAGGACATAAGTAGTTTCCATCTCCCAAAGGTAAACATTTACGTCCGTGGAGGAGAATGTGATTTTACGAATCTCATCAAGATTCCATGAATTGTTGTCTGTCTGATTCTTTGCATACAGACAGAGATAATCACGTTGGGCTATCGCCATACCGCTGAAACAAGATAGCCCTAATACCGTCAACAGAATTTCTTTTTTCATACTCATCTGTCTATTTTCCACCCCACCAGTCCCTAATGTGGCATTTTGTTTCACGAAGAAGCGTAGGACTGTATGCCACGTCCTAATGTGAAGGTGCTAGGAAAACCTCAAGTAAACAGATATGGTAATAACAGCCCCACGCATATGCGTGAAGACCATTACATCATCTCTTGTTTACTTTGTGATTAAGTTTCCTAGGCTTTTCACATACAAGATGAAGACATAACGCTTCTTTTATTTCTAATGTTTTTGGATCGGACTCTTCCTAATCCGCCTGCAAATATATCAATAATATGGATAAGTCGGATAAGAAAATCGGGAAATGTTGCGAATTGCGATGAAAAAGAAGGTCCTTCTGCAAATTAGTTGAATTCCTATTTGCTTTAGGGGAACTCAACGGTAAGGGCACAAAAAAAGCCGTATCAGTGATGCGATGAAACTCCGAGTAGTAGGATTTGAGTGCCCGTCCCTCTTTGTAATCCGCCTAACCACGAAGGGGCGGCACGCCATTGAGTGACGAAGCTAGTCTCGGTATTTCAGTTTATTTGATGAGTTTCCCAATCTAACTGATACGGCTATGCTTTTTTCGTGATACAAATGTAGTGCTTATTCGTGAGTCTTCCAAATAAAGTGGCATTTTTTTCGTGCTCTTTTGCAATTATTTTGTTTTAATGGAGTAAAGGGGGGATTAAAAACAGCGACCTGTCTCCTCTGAGAGGAAACAGGTCGTGTATTGTAAATCTCGCTAAAAACTTAGTCAGTGGTTTACTTTACTTTTGCAACGATAGCCTTGAATGCTTCAGGGTGGTTCATTGCTAAGTCAGCCAACACCTTGCGGTTGATTTCGATACCGGCTTTGTGCAAAGCGCCCATCAATGTTGAATATGACATACCCTCGAGACGTGCAGCTGCATTGATACGTTGGATCCACAATGCGCGGAATGAACGTTTCTTGTTACGACGGTCGCGGAATGCATAAGTCAAACCTTTCTCCCAAGTGTTCTTGGCTACGGTCCAAACATTTTTTCTTGCACCGAAATAACCTCTTGTAAGACCTAAAATTTTCTTTCTCTTTGCTCTTGAAGCAACATGATTTACTGATCTTGGCATAGTTTTGAATTTCTTTTAGAATGTTAGCGCCATCTTCTGGAGTAGGTGAGCATGTTCAATGCTCTTTAAAAGACGGACTTGATTGAGCTAAACATTCGGTTAATAACTTTAATTAATTTCTTTACGCTTTTTGTTTTTAAGATTACTTCATTGCAAGAAGTTTCTTCACTTGAGCTACGTTTGTAGTGTCTACTGTTGTTGAATAGCACAAGTTTCTCTTCTGCTTTTTAGTCTTCTTAGTCAGGATGTGACTATGAAAAGCGTGTTTTCTTTTGATTTTTCCTGTTCCGGTAAGAGTGAATCTTTTTTTAGCACCGGAATTAGTCTTAACCTTCGGCATGTTTTTTTATTATTTAAATTGTTATTAATTATGTGGCAGCGCACTATACCGATGGCGCTACGCACGTTTCTTTTTCATTTGTAATTATTCGGGTTGTTCTACCGCTTTCTTCTCTTTGGCAGGTTTGTTTTCAGCTTTTTTGGTGCCTACACCTTTCTTGGGTGAGATGAAGATAGTCATGCGTTTACCTTCCAACAGAGGCATCTGGTCTACTTTACCATACTCCTCAAGGTCATTGGCGAAACGCAACAGCAGTACTTCCCCTTGTTCTTTGAATAAGATGGAGCGTCCCTTGAAGAAGACGTATGCTTTTACCTTGTCACCATCTTGCAGGAATCCGATTGCATGTTTCAACTTGAAGTTATAGTCATGATCATCGGTTTGCGGACCGAAACGGATCTCTTTGACATCGACTTTGACCTGTTTTGCTTTTTGCTCCTTTTGGCGTTTCTTTAACTGATAAAGAAATTTAGAATATTCAATGATTCTACAAACCGGGGGAACCGCATTTGGTGAAATCTCCACTAAATCAGCATCGTTTTCTTCAGCCATTCTTAAGGCTTGTGCTATGGGATAAACGGCTGATTCTACGTCGTCGCCCACAATGCGGACTTCTTTGGCACGAATCTGTTCGTTGATTCGGTGTTGCCCTTTCAAACTGTCATTTTTCATTCAAAAACTTTTTGTTTCGAATCTTTTTTTCTATTCTTTTAAGTAATTTATATCTTTATCAGTTAACGCAAAAACAACTTAATTTGTTGTACAAAATGAGTTTACTTCACGAAAACGGCTGCAAAGTTAGTATTTATTTATCATATTTTGAACTTCTTCGTTCAAAATCTTAGCAAAATCTTCAAATTTCATGCTTCCTTGGTCACCTAAGCCCTGTTTTCTGACAGAAACTTCGCCATTTGCGGCCTCTTTTTCACCTACAATGAGGAGATAGGGGATGCGCTTCATTTCGTTGTCGCGAATCTTGCGACCGATTTTTTCGTTGCGGTCGTCGACGAGTGTGCGTACATCTTGGCTATCGAGATACGATTTTACTTGGTATGCGTAGTCGTTGAATTTCTCAGAGATGGGGAGTATGACCACTTGGTCGGGAGTGAGCCATAAGGGGAACTTACCTCCGGTGTGTTCGATGAGTACAGCCACGAAACGCTCCATTGAACCGAACGGTGCGCGGTGAATCATCACAGGACGATGCTTCTGGTTGTCGGAACCCATGTATTCGAGTTGGAAACGTTCGGGTAAGTTGTAATCAACTTGAATGGTTCCTAACTGCCAACGGCGTCCGATGGCATCTTTTACCATGAAGTCGAGTTTGGGACCATAGAAGGCAGCTTCACCATATTCTACCTTAGCGGGTAATCCCTTCTCTTGGCATGCTTCGATGATGGCTTGTTCGGCACGTTCCCAGTTTTCCTCGCTACCGATGTATTTTTCGCGATTGACTTTGTCGCGGAGTGATATCTGTGCCTCGAAGTTTTCGAAGTTGAGTGCGCGGAAGATGATGAAGATGATGTCCATTACACGCAGGAACTCGTCTTTCACCTGGTCGGGGCGGCAGAAGATGTGTGCATCGTCTTGTGTGAAGCTGCGTACGCGGGTCAACCCGTGTAACTCACCGCTTTGTTCATAGCGGTATACGGTACCGAACTCGGCAAGACGTAAGGGGAGATCCTTGTATGAACGGGGTTGCCATTTGTATATCTCGCAGTGGTGAGGACAGTTCATTGGTTTGAGCAGGTACTCCTCGTTTTCTTCGGGTGTATGGATGGGTTGGAAAGAGTCTTTACCATACTTGGCATAGTGACCGGAAGTGACATAGAGTTGCTTGTTACCGATATGGGGAGTCATCACCTGCTGGTATCCGAAACGCTTCTGGATGCGTTTGAGGAAGTCTTCGAGGCGGAGACGCAAGGCGGTTCCTTTTGGTAACCACATGGGAAGTCCCTTTCCTACAGTTTCTGAGAACATGAAGAGCTCCATCTCTTTACCTATTTTGCGGTGGTCGCGCTTCTTTGCCTCTTCCATGAGGGTGAGGTATTCGTCGAGCATCTTCTTCTTGGGGAAGCTGATACCATAGATACGGGTCATCTGCTTGCGGTCTTCCTGTCCACGCCAATAGGCTCCTGCCACAGCGGTCAGCTTGATGGCCTTGATAGGAGCGGTAGAGATCAAGTGAGGTCCGCGGCAAAGGTCAGTGAAAGCACCTTGGGTATAGGTGGTGATGTGTCCGTCTTCCAATTCGGAAATCAATTCACATTTATAAGTTTCGCCCCGATCTCCAAACATTTTCAGGGCATCGGCTTTGGCAATGTCTTGACGTACGAGTACCTCTTTTTTTGCCGCCAATTCTGCCATCTTTGCTTCGATGGCAGGCAGGTCACCCTCTTTGATGGTGGTTTCGCCCGGGTCTACATCGTAATAGAATCCGTTTTCAATGGCGGGACCTATACCAAACTGGATGTTGGGGTATAGCTCTTGTAAGGCTTCTGCCAACAGGTGGGCACTGGTGTGCCAGAAGGCGTGCTTGCCTTGTTCGTCGTCCCATTTGTAGAGTACGATGGATGCATCGTGGTTGATGGGGCGTGAGAGATCGTAAGTTTCACCATTCACTCCGCAGGCAAGGACATCTTGTGCTAAGCGTGAACTGATGCTTTCAGCGATTTGCAAACCGGTTACACCCTCGTTGTATTCGCGGATGGAACCGTCGGGAAATGTTATCTTTATCATAATGTTTTTTGTTTTTTATTTCTGCTTTAGTCGGCAAAATTAGCTAAATCTTTTGACTTACACACTTTTTCTTCCTAAAAATATCATTCTTTAGGGGCTGTAAAGCGTTTTATGATGTTGTATGCGGTAAAAATCCCTAATTCTCCGGCTTTACTGAGGTCAGAAATGCCTTGTTGGCGATTGCCTAAGAAGAGGTGGGTTAACCCTCTGTTGAAATATGCTTCTGCAAAATGGGGGTTAAGCGTAATGGCTTGGTTGTAATCGACAATGGCGGCATGGTAGTTGTTTTGCATGCCATAGATGTGGGCGCGGTTGTAATAGCCGTATTCAAAATCCGGGGTCAGCTCTATCACTTGGTTAAGGTCGTTGAGTGCCAATCCGTAATCGAAAATCTTGCCGGTGAATGTGGACTCCTGTTGCTTTTTGGGCAGATTGTTTTCTTTCTCTTCAGCAGCCAGTTCAGCTTTTTCATATTCAATTTGCTTGCACCGTATCAGGGCACGATTGAAGTAGGCTGGCATGAACTGCTCGTCTGCAACAATCAATAATGTGAGGTCGTCAAGGGCACTTGAGAGGTCTTGTGTAAGGTAGAAGTCAAGCGAACGTGCAAAGCGCGTATGGGTGGCTTGCGGGTTTTGTGCAAGCAGCGCTGAATGGTTATCGATGGCGGTAAAGTGCTCTTTTGCTTGTGCTTGATTGAGCGGTGTCTCAGTGTTGGTGATATAGAGCGTTTTGGGTAGGTGTGAAGTGCGGTTGAGAGAATCAACTACTTTGTGGTAGCTGATGGGGCGGTTGATTTCGCTCTCTTTTTGATAATAGGTGAAAGCGAACATCGGTTGGAGTTCGACGCTGACGTTCTTGTTTTGTACTTTCCCACGATATTCGTTCTTGTACTTCTGTTCACTTCCGTTATTGTCGGCAACTACTATCTTGCGGTAGTTGTCCATGTTTTTGTCTGATTCTTTTCGGGTTGTTTCTTCTTCCTCTTTAGGTGAAGAGGGGGTTACTCCGTTGCGTCGGTCTATTTCGGCTTTCATCAAGACGTATTCGTCGGCTTCGGCACCTCGTCTGTCTCCGATTTTGCGGCGTGCTTCTGCCCGATAGTGGTAGCCGGTGAGGAAATTAGGATATTCGTTGATTACCACTGTATAGTCGTTGATAGCTCCCTTGAAGTCTCCCGTCTGGCTTCGTAAGAGTCCGCGATTGAAAGTAGCCATCATGTTATCAGGCTCCATTTCAATGACTTGGTCGAAGTCTTCGAGGGCGCGGTTGTCATCGCCGACTTGCGCACGTAGCAATCCTCGGTTGTAGCGTCCTATCAGATTAGAGGGATTGATGTCCAGTGCCTGGTCGTAATCTTCCATGGCTCCTTTGAGGTTGTTCTGGTGATAACGGGAAAGTGCACGGTTGATATAGTATCCCGATGTGCGTGGCTCGAGGTAAATGGCTTGATTGAGGTCTGACTCTGCTTCAGAATAGAGTGCCTGTTGCAGGTTTAACATGGCTCGCATCGACCAGACGTCAGCATTGTATTTGTCAATGGTCATAGCTTTCTCGATGTATTGCCCGGCTTGCAGTGTATCTTTCTGCTGCAAGCTTATTTCACTGCCCATGAGGAAAGCCGGGATGTAGCGTGGGGATATCTTGAACAGTCGTTGGAGGTCGGCTTGTGCACCATCGTAATCCTTTTCACGCATTTTGCAGAGTATGAGGTTGTGCCACACACCGATCTCTTCGGGTGCATATTCAAGTGCCTGATTATAATCTTCGATGGCAAGTGAGAATTTCTCTTGCTGGATGCGTGCCATACCGCGTATCTGGTAAGCACTTACGGCAAACGGGTTGCGCTTGATAGCCTCGTCGCAATCTTGCTCGGCACCACTGAAGTCTTCGAGATTAAGCTTTGCCAACCCCCTGAAGAAGTAAGGTTCGTAGAGGTAAGGCTTTGCGTTGATTACGCGATTGAAGTACTGGATAGAGAGTACGTAGTCTTCGAAATAGAGTGCATTGCGTCCTATCATCATTACCTTATCGGTATTGATTTGGGCAAACACCCCGAGTGGGAATGTGAGCAGGAGGATTATCGTGTGTCGCAGGGAGTGTGGCATCTGATTCCTATTCCACCTATATTATAAATAGTGAGACTCTTGTGATATAGCGGTTTCTTATTTGATGGTCTTTACCCGATAGCTGCAACGTACATTGCCTTTAAGCATAGCGGTGAGCTTGCCCTTTATCATTTGTTTGCGAAGCCCGGCCAGGTGGTCGATGAACATTTTTCCTTCGAGGTGGTCGAACTCGTGTTGCATGCATCTAGCCTCAAAACCGTCGACCCACTCATCGTGTTCTTGCCAGTTTTCATCGAAATATTTTACGTGAATGCGTGTGGGGCGTCTGACGGGTTCGTGAATACCCGGAAGGCTCAGACAACCTTCTTCCTTGCTGTCGGTCTCTTCACCGGCTTCAATAAGTTGTTGGTTGATGAATACCCGGCGATAGCCTTTGTATTGGGGATAATCGTCAGACAACGTGTCAAGGTCAATGACCACCAAGCGAATGGGGAGTCCTATCTGGGGTGCAGCCAAGCCGCATCCTTCGGCTTTGTCCATTGTTGCAAACATGCTTTCTATCAACTCTTTCAGGTTAGGATAGTCGGGGGTGATTTCTTCTGTCTCTTTTCTCAAGACAGGTTGTCCGTACACATAAATGGGTAGTATCATTTTTTTTTTATTTATGTTTTTTGATTTTACAAATTTAGATTGCCAAATTTTAATTTCTAATCGTTTATTTTTTTCAATTTATAGCCCTCTGCGGCTCTCCATGTAGGTTTGCAGGATGATGCAGGCGCTGATTTCATCCACCAATGCCTTGTTTTGGCGCTCTTTCTTCTTGAGTCCGGCTTCCAGCATCGTACGGTGTGCCAATACGGATGTAAAGCGTTCGTCTACATACTCGACGGGCATGTCGGGCAGGTTTTTGCGTAAACGGTTGACAAAAGGTTGGATGTATTGCATGCTTTCGGATGCCTCGTTGTTCATCTGCCGGGGTAATCCGATGATGATGCGTTCCACTTCTTCTTGTTTGAGGTAGTTGATGATGAAATCGTATAGCTCGTGGGTTGCTACGGTGGTGAGTCCGTTTGCAATGAGCTGTAGGGGATCGCTTACGGCAATCCCTGTCCGTTTACGTCCGTAATCTATTGATAATATTCTGCCCATATCGTTTGCAAAATTACATAAATTACTTGAATAAAAACGGAAACGAATGACAAAAACATATAAAACTTGAGAAATGGAGAGGTTTAGTTATAATTTAGGCGCGGGTTATGCGGTCGGAGAGGAGGGAATGTTTACGTTTTCCTCTCAGGGTAGACCGTATAATCCGCGCCTGAAAAATAGGTTAAAGGTGTGTACCTTTTCTTTTATTTGATGTTATAGAGCAACCAGGCTGCCTGGAAGTCGGGGTGACGGCTGTCACCGGCATAGCGTGCTTTGAATGCATCTCGGGCTTGAGCAGCTGTTGTCTTGTCGTTGTGAGTACTTACAATCACACGATACATGTTTCTTTCGGCATTGTAGGCAATCACCGAGTTGTAACCGGCGGCATCCAATTCTGCTTTCAAGCCTTCGGCATTGGTCTTCAAACCGAAACTTCCGCACACAACACTATAGTCGCGCAAAGCATTTCCAGCTACCAGACTCACTTTCTCTTCACGTATAGTTCCTACGGCTACCGGAGTAGTGGTTGTTGCAGGAGAGGTTGATACAACCGGGGTTACTTCTACCGGTTCGCTCACTTGGGGCTGTGCCAATTCTTGTTGTTGTGCCTTCTCATAGGCCTTCTTGTAAGCGCTTTCACTTGATTTACATGAGGTGAACGCCATTACAGCACACAAACTCAAACCTAATACCAGATACTTCTTCATACGTTTTCTATCGATTAGTTATTCCTTAATAAATATACATTTCTCAGTTTCAGTCGGCAAAGTAACAAATAAAAATCAAGATTACCCAATTTTAGCCCCTCTTTTTAAATGTTACGCTTGTTATTATTGGTTAAAAGCAAGTTGAAGCCTGTTTGAGCGGCAAACAAAAGGAGGTGGAAGATGTTGAATATGTCAAAACAGCATCTATGTTTAACTATACTTATTACTTAGACAATATCCAACGATGGTTTGATGAGACGCGTGAGTATCTGGGTTTGCAGGTCGATTATGTTCGCCTGGACATCTCTTTAAAGTTGATTTCTTTGTTGTCGGCTCTGATAGTGGGGAGCATGTGTGTGGTTATGGGTATCATTGCCCTGTTCTATTTCTCGTTTGCGTTGGTGCATTGGTTGGCAGCATGGTCGGGCTCTTTTTCATTAAGCTATGTCGGTATCGCTTTGCTATGGGTGTTGGCTATAGGGATGATATTGATTTTCCGCAAACGCTTGGTTGTGAATCCTGTTACCCGTTTGGTGAGTAACCTGTTTCTAAAATGATGTGTGATATGATAAAAGAAGTGTTGGCAAGTGACCGGCCGTTGACATTTGAAGAGATTCAACAGCGTAGAGCAGAAGTTTATGTGGCATTGCGCAGACAAGCTGTTCGGATGCAACGGGTGAGGGAAGAGATTTTTGACACCTCTCCCCGTCAGGAGACTCCCATTGCGTGGACGGGGCTTTTGACCAATGTGTTGGCATTGTATCAGGGGGTCAGACAAGGAGTGAAGTTCTATAACAGAATCCGGCGGTTATTCCGTAATAAAGGATAACCGCCGGAGAAGGTAATTAATTAGGGTAGAGGGGAGGTCGTATACAGACCTTTACCTCCCTGTCTTTTTATCGGGTGATTCTGATTTCACAAATACGTGCCGTGACAGAACCTTCGTTGGCAATCAGCTTTATCTCATAAGGAGAGGGGGTTGTGGTTTGTGTCGAAGTTTCCGGCAGAGAGTATTCTACGACATAGGTCTCTTTGCCTTTACGCTTGGTCATATGCACGTTGCTTACTTCGATATTGTTTGCCATAATCTTGAAATCAGCATCTTGAGGTTGGTTGCCGTCATAGGTGATTCTGATTTTTTGAGGCACTTGTGTAACCTTGAATTGGTAGCCGAACCAATCTTTTGCCATACGCCACCTCCGGTCTCCCTCTTTGCCGGTAGTCGATTCTCCTGTGGTTATGAAGTGATCAGACTCTGGCTGTTGTTCACCGCAGGTCACTTTGTCCAATGTGACAGCTTCCAGTGCGGCACGTTCCTCTTCCTGCTTTTTCAGTTTCTCCATCTGTTGTTGGTAGTTTGCTTTACTGATGAGGGGTAGGTAAATCATGTACCGTTTCTCGTGCAACCGGAAGAAGGGTTTGAACTCAAGTGTGTTATAGTGAGGAGAAACCACCTTTTCGAGTTTGAAGGTAAGCTTCTTGTTGGCTACGGGGGTAAACGAGGGAATTATTTCTTCTTTCTCTCCTACAAACATAGGCATCTCTTGCAACGGCCACTCACGTCCGTGGGCAATGTGTCCGCCTCGGCTGTCATCGGCAAACAATCCGTCTTGTTCTGTGTCTCCTAATTCAGCAGCCAACACAATCGGACCATATTTGATGGAGTAGAACGCTGACTTGTCGGGGAGTTGCTCTACCGATAAGTGCATGGGGAGGTTTACGCTTATCTGGTCACCTTTCTTCCATCTGCGTGTCAATGCAATATATTCTCCCGGGTTGGCAGTGAACTCGGTCTCTTCTCCGTTGATGGTCAAGGTCAGTTCTCCTTGCTTCACCCATTGTGGGTAACGGAGGTAGACAGTGAATTTTGAGCGCTTGTGCGGATTGATGGTGAGTGTTGTTTGTGTATCATCGGGAAAATTGTTTTCTTGTTTGATTTCGAGTCCGCTCTCTTCATCACTCAGTGCTGAGGGGATGAAAAGGTTTACGTAGATGTCATCGCCTTGTTGGGCATAAATCATTTCACCGTATTTGGCATGATTCTCGATGCCTGAACCTACGCAACACCACATGCTGGTGTGAGGTTGTGAGTAGACGCGATAGTGTCCGTTACGCATAGGGGTGAAGTATACCAATCCTCCATTACGCGGATTTTGTGAAGAGAGAATGTGGTTGTATAAAGCGCGTTCGTAGAAATCGATGAACTGTTCTTCACCTGAGTTGAGAAACAACATTTTGCTCAAACGGATCATGTTGTATGTATTACATGTCTCGGGTCCCTGGGTATGGTTCATCATTTTTGTGAAGTCGTCTGACGGATGGAAATGTTCAGAACAACTGTTTCCTCCGATGCTGACCGAGCGGTTACGGGCAACTGTTTCCCAGAAAAAGCGGGCGGCTTGATGCCATTGGTTGTCGTTGCTCAGTTCGGCAATGCGTTGAAACCCGATGACCTTGGGTATTTGTGTATTGGCATGAAGTCCGGTCAGCTTGTCTTCTCCATTCAACAGAGGGTCGAGTATCTGGCGGTGTGAAAAGCGGCATGCCAGATCGAGGTATTTGTTGTTTCCGGTGATAGCTGCTACATCGGCAAATACTTCGTTCAGTCCTCCATGTTCGCTACGCAACATGTCTTGTATTTGCTGGTCGTCTAACTTCTCGACCAAACGGATCGCCCAGTCGGTGAGCTTTATCAGCATCTCACGTGCATCTTCACGTTTGGCATAGAGCCAAGCATCACGCAATCCGGCATATATCTTGTGTATGTTGTATAGAGGAACCCATCCTTTATTGAGGCTGAAGGCTCCGGCTTTGATGTTTCCTTGAGCTATCTCTTTCCACAGCTCTTTGCTGCGTGGCACTCCTCCCAAATATCCGTCACCTGAAGCATCCTGACAAGCTTTCAGGTGCTTCAGCATATAGTCGAGTCGTTCTTTGATTTGCTGGTTGCCGGTTGACGCATACATCAAAGATAGAGCCGAAACATAGTGTCCGCCGATGTGTCCGTCAAGTCCGGTATTCTCCCAATTCGTATAGCTTGCCGCTTTTTGTGGAAGTCCGGCTTCTCGTTGATAGGGAGCCAACAGGCGGTCGGCATCCAAGGTAAGCAAGTATTCTATATCGAGTTGCTCGGCATGCTTGAACGGACTTTCAAGCAGTCTCACTTCACTCAACTCGTAGGGCGTGATGGGTGATTGTTTCTCGTCTTGTGCCATTCCGTTAAGCGAAAAGGCACAGGTGGCAATGAATATCCACCCCTTTACTTTGATTTTCATCTCTCTATATAAATCGGTATATTATTAATAAGGTACGCGTTATTCTTTTATAATCGTATATCCTGCTTCGTTCAGTCCTTCCCGTATAAGGTTGATGTGTTCGGCATTTCGGGTTTCCATTACCACCCTGAGGGTGCACCCGTTTACCTGAGCACTTTGACTTGTGCGCTCGTGGTTGACCGAAACAATGTTTCCACCCAGTTGTGCAATGATTCCGCATACACTTGAAAGCTCTCCCGGTTGGTCATACAAGTCGATAGTGATGGCATACGTACGTCCTGATTTGCTTAGCCCCCGGGTGATGACGCGGCTGAGAATGGTCACATCAATGTTTCCGCCCGATACCAGGCATACCGTCTTTTTGTTTTCGATAGGTACTTTGTTGAACATGGCGGCTGCAACCGATACTGCTCCGGCACCTTCTGCCACCATCTTTTGTTGCTCGATAAGAGCCAATATGGCAGCAGCTATCTCGTCGTCACTTACGGTGATGATTTCATCCACATAGCGCTGGCACAGGCTGAAGGTGTTGATGCCGGGCTCTTTAACGGCAATACCATCGGCTATGGTTGACACCGAGGGCAGACGCTCTATCCGGTTTAGCAAGAGCGAGTTTGCCATGCTGGGGGCTCCACCCGCTTGTACACCATACACCTTTACAGAAGGTTTCAGTGACTTGATGGCACAGGCTATGCCCGAAATCAGCCCTCCACCTCCTACCGGTACGATGACAACCTCTACATCGGGCATTTCGTCCAGAATCTCCAGACCAATGGTGCCTTGTCCGGCTATGACATAAGGGTCGTCAAATGGGTGTACGAAAGTATATCCTTTCTCGTCACGCAATGTCAGGGCATGCTGGTAGGCATCGTCATATACACCGGGTACCAGACATACCTCTGCACCATAGCGTTTGGTGGCTTCTATCTTCGACAAGGGGGCACCGGCAGGCAGGCATATCAGCGATTTGATGCCACTCTTTGTTGCTGCCAGCGCAACACCTTGGGCATGGTTTCCTGCCGAACAGGCAATGACACCTTGCGATTTTTCTTCTTCAGAGAGTTGTGATATCTTATAGTAAGCTCCCCGTAATTTGAAAGAACCAGTCAGTTGCAGGTTTTCAGGTTTGAGGTAGATTTTGCTTTGCGGGTTGATTAGAGGCGCTTCAATCATCACCGGATGGCGTATGACTCCCTTTAAGGTGTGGGCTGCTTTGTATATTTCGCTGAGTTCAAGCATAGCTATATCATCAATTGATGGGGTGAGGAACTTTTACTAACGTTGCAATCAGTTGCTTATTCCTCTAAAAAACGGAAGTGAAAGTTCTTTCCTTTTACAGAAGGATATTGGCTGCGTGGATCAACCTCGGGGCGTGCCTTGAGATGTTCTACTATGCGGGTGTAACAATGCAATCCGCTTTTGGCTTTCAGGCGGACACGGAACGGGGTGTCTACATACTGGAACTTGCGGTTTTCATTACCTGGCATGGCGCGTTTGAAAACCAGTCCTGCTTCATACCAACCTTCGCGCTCGATGGCGAGCATGTTTTCGCGTGACATAGGCATTTCTCCGGATTGCTTTTTGGTGCTTCCTACCGGATGTTGGTTTATTTCTTGTTGCGCAACAAGAAATTCTTCTAAAGTGTTGGCTTCGGTTTTGATGACGATGAAATAGTTCCGGTCATCTACTTTGCCTTTAAAAGGGTAGGCTGAATCGCCTTCTACATACTTGTGCAACTTCTTTTCAGAAATACTCTCCATTCTGATTTGGGGTATCGTTGCTAAAAAATCAATTACTGCTTCTTCGGTGGGCACAAGAGCCTCATAATCGAAAAAACGAACATATAAATTCATATCGGTTCTTAAAAATGTAATACAAAAAAATGAATCGCTTTCAACCGCGAAAGTGATTCGGGGGCAAAAGTAACTCTTTTTACTTAAACACCCAACAAACAAGATTGTTTTTTTTAGTCTGATTTTTATTTTTTCTCATTTTCAGGTTTTAAAACAACTCCCAAGTTGCGCTTGCCATCCATTTTTACGACGAGTGGCTTGTCGAAATGGATATGACGGAGAAAGCGTGTCTCATTTACGGCTGGCATCGAGTCGAGGTAGCTTTGGTCATATACTCCATCATTGCAATAGGCATTGATGGTGAAGTATCCGACGCCAAACGAAGTGAGGTTCTGGAAGAAATGTGTACCTTGGCTTGGGTCGACTCTATAGTTGGTCAGTCCCGCCTCTACAATTACGCGGGCGGCTGAAATATGGGGCCATTTTACAGGGATTCCTAACCAAGTGTCGCTGCTTCCCCAGCGTCCGGGACCTATCAGAATATAGTTCTTGCCGGCATCCAGAAATTGTTGGTTGATTTTTTCGATGTCGTAGGCAATCATCTGGTTGTTTGAGGCAGAGTAGTCTTCCGTTTTCACATAAATGATGTCGTGTATGTCTGACATCAGTCCATGTCCCAATGAGTTGTATGAGCGCAACAGACATGCTCCATCCGCTACGAGACTCAGGTCTTCGTCGAGCATCTCTTTGCAATCGACAATCGGACGTATTTGCAGAAGATAGAAAGTGCCAGTCTTGTCGGGATTGATTTTTACGGCAAACTCTATTTCTACCGGACGTTTCATTTCGCTTTGTCCGTATTCTTGTGCCAGTTGCAAGATTTGTGCTAATGGGAATACGTTGTGCTGTAAGATGTTGGCAAAGGTTATCAGTTTGCGTCCGCCCGGATAGATGCCGTCGCGGATGACCATGTCATAGGGGTCATAGGTTGAGGCTATGAAATTCAGCGCTCCGTCGGCTTCGGCATCTTTGACAGAGAGTTTTACCAGGTTAAAACCATCATCGATGGAAAAGTCGGTACCCGTATTCCTCATGTCTAAGGCGTAAAAGCGGGTTTGGGTTTCGCGTAATGCAATCTCCATTTCGCTGGTTTGCAGCACTTGGTCGGGATGATAGGCACATACGCGCAAGGTCAGTCCTCCGTCTACAATGTATTTGCCCAATCCCAAGGCTAAACTGACGGTTCCCTCTTCCGCTTTTTCGTCCCCTATCGGATAATAATTCAGCGAGCGTGCGACACCCGAAATGTTTGGGTAATAGTGGTCGCCATAACGTGTGCCGACAACCTCTTGCAGGATGACCGCCATTTTCTCTTGGTCGATGACGTTGCTGGTTGCTTGCATATACGCCTTACTGTCGCGGAAATAGACTGAGGCATATACTCCTTTGATAGCTTTGCTGAGCATGTGCAGCATCTCGTATTTGTCTTCAAGATAGGGAATCATGTAGGTTGAGTAGATTCCGGCAAATGGCTGGTAGTGAGAGTCTTCAAGCAGACTTGAAGAGCGTATGGCTATGGGCGATTTCACTGCATCGAAAAATGCAAAGAAGTCTTCGATGAAGCGGTCGGGCAATTGGGCACGGAGGAAGTGACGGAGAATCTCTTCGTCGCTGGCGTTGCTCAATGCTATCTGGTAGAGGTTGTTGTTGTCCATGAATTCATCAAAGATGTCCGTACACAACACTACCGTTTTGGGAATCTCCACCTGAACATTTTCCATCGCTTCAAACTCAGGGTGACGTTTTATCATGTTGTCGATGAAAGCAAGACCTCTGCCTTTTCCGCCTAATGAGCCGTCACCGATGCGTGCAAAGTTTGAGTAACGGTCAAAACGGTCGCGTTGGAAGACGGCTACAACTCCTTGGTTCTTCATCTTGCGGTATTTCACAATGGCATCGAAAATGATTTGCCGGTGTGCATCTACGTCTTGCAATGATTTCCAGGTAATCTGTTTCAGAAACTCGGCAACGGGGAATATGGCACGCGAATAGAGCCAGCGCGACACGTGGTTGCGGCTGATGTGGTAGAGCAACAGTTCGCGGGGGATGGTGAAGATGTTCTCTTGCAACTCCTTCAGATTGTGTATTCTCACCACCTCTTCATGGGTCTCAGGGTCGCGGAAAACGAAATCACCGAATCCGAAGTTGTCAGATACCGTTTCGCGCAAGTCGATGTTCATCTTCTTTGAGTTCTTGTCTACAAACCCGACTCCCAGCTCATCAGCTATATGCTTGTTTTCGCTCTCGGCTGATTGTAAGATGAGTGGGATGTACTCGTCGTGCTTTCTTATCTCTTTGATAAGGCGGATGCCTGCCTGAGGGTCAGTCTCTCCGTTGCGTGGATAGCGGGCATCGGTGATTACTCCCAACATGTTGTTTGAGAACTTGTGGTAGATGCGGGTTGCCTCTTCATAGTTTCTTGCAAGCACAATCTTGGGGCGGCCACGCATGCGCAGGGTGCGCTGGTGGGCATTCAAGGCTTCGGTAGCAAACTCTTGGCTCTGTCTCAACACGAACTTATACAGATTAGGTAATACCGAAGAGTAGAAACGGATAGAGTCTTCAACCAGCAATATAATCTGTACACCCACTTCATTGACATCGTTTTCGAGGTTCATCTTGTCTTCTATCAGTTTGATGATAGAGAGCAGCAGGTCGGTGTTGCCTAACCAGCAAAATATATATTCAAAGATGCTCAGATCTTCATTCTGCATGCGTTTGGTGATACCATGCGAAAACGGGGTCAGCACCACCACGGGGATGTCGGCATATACTTGCTTGATGTTGCGGGCAATGTCGAAGGCATCGTTGTTGTCGGTACCCGGCATACAGATTATCAGGTCAAACTTGGTGTTTTCCAACTTCTGCCAAGCCTCTTCCATGGTAGATACCTGGGTGAATCGGGGCGGATAGCGCAGACTCAGGTTCATGTATTCATTGAAAATCTTTTCGTCTACACGTCCGTCGTCTTCAAGCATGAATGCATCATACGGGTTGGCAATCAGCAATACGTTGAATATACGTTTGGTCATCAGGTTGACAAACGAGGTGTCTTTGAAGTATAGTTGGTTTAATTGGAGTTTGCTGAACATTCTTCTTTTCGGGTCTTTTTTCGGGTGAATACCATCAACGCCTTCATCTTGTCGAGGGGGGTGAAGCACTCACCGGGTGTTAACAATCTGTGGGAATCAATGCTGCCCACCGTAAATCTTCTGCAAAAGTCGGCATAATAATTCGTTCGTGCAAACATGTGGGCACTTTTTTTCTGTCAGAAAATCACGAAAACATGTTCTTTAGCATGTTTTGGGCTGAAAGAAAAGAATAAAATGAAAGTAAAGAGCAAAAAATATGCAGAAAACTTTGCCGAATCGAATTTAATATCTATATTTGCCTCCGTATTTAAATGACATTTTGTCAAACCTTAAAGATAGACCTATATGGAAATTAAACAAGTGATGGCTTCCCTGGAGGCAAAACATCCGGGAGAAAAAGAGTACCTGCAAGCGGTAAGCGAAGTGCTTCATTCTATTGAAGAGGTATACAACCAACATCCCGAGTTTGAAAAGGCGGGATTGATAGAACGCCTGGTAGAGCCTGACCGAATCTTTACGTTCAAGGTGCCTTGGGTGGACGACAAGGGGAAAGTGCAGGTCAATCTGGGATATCGTGTACAGTTCAACAATGCCATCGGTCCCTATAAAGGGGGTATCCGTTTTCATGCATCCGTAAATCTTTCTATATTGAAATTCTTGGGCTTCGAACAGACTTTCAAGAATGCGTTGACAACCCTCCCTATGGGAGGTGGAAAGGGAGGCTCGGACTTCTCTCCCCGTGGCAAGAGTGAGGCAGAAATCATGCGCTTCTGTCAAGCCTTCATGCTGGAATTGTGGCGTCATTTGGGACCTGACATGGACGTGCCTGCCGGCGACATCGGAGTGGGCGGACGTGAAGTGGGCTATATGTTTGGCATGTACAAGAAGCTGACGCGTGAGTTTACCGGCACATTCACCGGCAAGGGATTGGAGTTTGGCGGTTCGTTGGTTCGTCCGGAGGCAACAGGCTTTGGCGGACTCTATTTCGTGCAAGAGATGCTGAAGGCAAAGGGAATGGACATTCAGGGCAAGGCCGTAGCCATCTCAGGGTTTGGCAACGTCGCATGGGGAGCAGCCACCAAGGCTACCGAACTGGGAGCCAAAGTGGTCACAATCTCAGGTCCCGACGGATATGTCTATGACCCCGATGGCATCAGTGGCGAAAAAATAGACTATATGCTCGATTTGCGCATGTCGGGCGAAGACATTGTGGCACCCTATGCCGAGCGTTATCCCAATGCCACTTTCTATCCCGGGCGTCGTCCGTGGGAAGTGAAGGTTGACATTGCATTGCCTTGTGCTACGCAAAATGAACTCGATGGCGAAGATGCAGCCCGGCTTGTGCAGCATGGCGTGACCTGTGTGGCGGAAATTTCAAACATGGGATGCACACCCGAAGCTATCAACACTTTCATCGAAAACCACATGATGTATGCTCCGGGAAAGGCGGTCAATGCAGGCGGTGTGGCAACCTCCGGATTAGAGATGAGTCAGAATGCCATGCACATCAGTTGGAGTGCGGCAGAGGTTGACCAACGTCTCCATCAAATCATGCGGGGCATACACGACCAGTGCATCCGCTATGGCACGGAGCCTGACGGCTACATCAATTATGTGAAGGGGGCAAATATTGCCGGATTCATGAAGGTGGCACGTGCCATGATGGCGCAAGGCGTCGTTTAGTCGCACAATTTTCAGAAAGAGAATCTTAATAGATACTTGATATCTC